>CAYMWT010000534.1:0-1007 GCA_964394055.1 uncultured Oscillospiraceae bacterium | reverse complement strand
GCACCATCCTGGACGTGGTTCGGAAAATCAAGCCCTATCAGCCCTGATTTGCTGTAATTGGAGAAGGCTTTCTCCGTTTCAGATAGGGGACGCGGCCGGATTTACTTTTAAAATCAAGTATTCATTTTTGTCGTCACGGCCGCTCCCCGCCTCCCAAGGTGTAATAACCGTCTGTGGCAGCAGACGTAAAAATTGAAAAAAGAAAGAGGAATCACCATGAGCAACACCGTAGTCGGCCTCCTGGGCCTAATCACCATTGTGGCAGTGGTCGTCACACTGTTCAAGAGCAAAACCCAGCCCGCCATTGCCTTCATCGTCTTCCCCGCGATCCTGGGCCTTGTTCTGGTTCTGGGAGGCCGGTTCTCCTTCGATGACCTGGCAACCATGATCAAAACCGGCTTCAATTCCACCGCGCCCACCGCAGCCCTGTTCGTATTCTCCGTTCTCTACTTTGGCATTATGACCGACGCCGGTATGTTCGATACCATCATCGGAAAGCTGATGAAGCTCATCGGCAACAATGTCATTGGCGTGTGCGTGATGACCTGCGTCATTGCCCTCATCGGTCACCTGGACGGCGGCGGCGCCTCCACCTTCTGCATCGTGGTTCCCGCCATGCTGCCTGTGTACAAGAAGATGAACATGCGCACCACCACTCTGCTGCGGATCGCCGTTCTCGCCATGGGCGTGCTGAACCTGATGCCCTGGGCTGGCCCCACCATGCGTGCCGCTACCGTGCTGGGTATGGAAGCCGGCGCTCTGTGGCAGACCTTGATCCCCATTCAGATCTTCGGCATCGTCCTGGCCCTGGGCCACGCTGTCCTGGCTGGTTTCCAGGAGAAGAAGCGGGGCGCTGGCCTGAAGGAAGGCGAGTCCCTGGAGATCTCCGCCGCTGAGGCAGGGGAAAATGAGCTGGCCCGTCCCAAGCTGTTCGTATTCAACGTGCTGCTGACTGTGGCTGTGATCGCCATGCTGATTTGGGACGTGTTCCCCAGCTATGTGCCCTT
>CAYMWT010000533.1:0-1043 GCA_964394055.1 uncultured Oscillospiraceae bacterium | reverse complement strand
TACACCTGCCCCAACGGAATGAAGTGCCGGTGCAGTAAATTACACGATGACAAGTATTTGAAGGAGAGAATGGAGGATGAATTTGAGAAACGAAAGCAGCTCCTCGCAGGGGCTTTCCATAGAGGATCTGGTGAAAATGAATGGGGAAGCCATGACGGTCATGGACGAGGTTCCGTACCAGCCCATCATCTACGCAGTACCCAAGGAATGGCTGGAGAGTTGGCGGTTGCTGTTGGAACAGGCTGTGCAGTTTCAGCCAACTCTGTACGGGATGATTACCCCTCTGGTAACCCAGGAGAGACTGCAAAAACAGGAGACGGAACTGAAGGTGGAGTTGAGAATCACCAAGCAGGAAATTCTGAAACGCCTGACAGAAATGGAACGACAGGATGGGAGTTCGAGAGAGAAGTTTTTCTCCGAACTGTCCAAGTTGCACTCCGACAGCCTCAGGGAAACGCGGGAGGAGTATGGCAGACAGGAGCAGAAAACAAAACGGTATCTGTGGATAATCCCATTGGCTTCGGCGGTGTTGTCGGCGCTGGTTTGCGGGGCGTTTCTGCTCTTAGCCGTTTAACAGATACCGATTCTGACGACCCAGAGGAACAGAAGCGGAGACGGGAAGCAGTCCAGGCATCAGCCAACGCAGGAACCATTCTGGGGCTGACCATGGGTGCAATATCAGTATTATCAAAGGAAGATCAGTCCCTCACTCGGACACCGGATGAAGAACAGATTATCGAGGAGGAAGAAAATTTCAACGAGTTCCTTGCCCAGATGGATGAGGAATATGGAGACAGGGAAGAACAGCAGATGATGTGATCTGCTGCCGGACAACGAAGGAGGTTACGCCGAATCATGAAGGTCAGAACAGAACCTGCCACCGCATGGCTGCCGGGGCGATCACATAATATGAAACGAGGTGATCGCTGTGGCAGATACGCAAAAGGAAGTGATGCAAGTGCTCTTAAAGACACTGCTGGATCAGAAGCTGATAGCAAAATACACATATGACGGGGCGGTAAATATGGTACATTCGGCTATGG
>CAYMWT010000532.1:0-1047 GCA_964394055.1 uncultured Oscillospiraceae bacterium | reverse complement strand
TCAGTGTTAATTGGTCTGTTGCATATGGATTTCTGGATGAAGGTAGCTACAGAATCACCACAGAAGTAGTGGAAGGGCAGACAGCATTTACTCAGGAATTTGAGATCACAGAGGAAATGCGCACACAGGGTCTGGAAACTGCAGAAGAATTGGTCAACCGTGAGTGTTATCATGTACGCTACACCGGAGGAGATAAATATGGTTCCCTGGATAGTGTTCCGGAAAAATATCGCCAGCAGTTTGCTCCCATTGAAGAAGACAGAGGAGAATGGTGGTATGAATACTGGAAATATGGTGATGATATTCTTCACCTTACCTATGAGAATGGTGAGATCTGGAGCGGTATGCTGTACAAAGATGGCATCAAATACAAATTGGAACGAGAGAATGACGATGTACATAGTCCAATTGTCGGCTGGATGCCTTGGGCGGATCTGGACCTGCAGCGCCTAACTACTTGGTCAACTTATTTTTCAGATCCACAATACGAGCAGAATATTACCTACCGATCTGACGGAACCATAAAACAAGCCGTGGCTACGTCCTGCAGAGATGCTGGCGTATTTGACGTAAAAATCTATGCTACCTATATCATTGAGTTCTTGGATACGCCCTCAGAAAATATTGCTCGAAAAATTGCTGAGCAGAATACAAATGTTTATGAAAAATTCTCCTGGCAGCAGGATCAGCAGAGTTATCCGGCACTGAATGTGGCCTTCGTCAATACTGAGTCATATCCCATTACCACAGCATCTGAAGCTATTGTCCGCGCAGAAAGTGAGTGTACGGTGGAAGATACTAACATCCGTGTCTACCGGGATGAAACTGCTGGTATGTGGAAAGTATAGTATCAAATTATGTACGGAAAAGAAGGTTACCAATTTATCTACATGAATGATGATGGAATTACTCAAATGATTTCTAGTGTTGCTTCTAAGTACGAGTAGCCTAATGTGCCGATTGTAGCTTATTCAATAACATTGTTTCGGACTAACTAGTGTATTGACACGTTGATAAGCAAACTAAGTTAATAAACGTCAGAGCTCA
>CAYMWT010000531.1:0-1049 GCA_964394055.1 uncultured Oscillospiraceae bacterium | reverse complement strand
AAGCCCCCGTGGAGCCGGAAGCGCCGAAAGCCCCCGTGGAGCCGGAAGCGCCGGAAGCCCCCGTGGAGCCGGTGACGGTATCCGTCAGCAGCTGGACCTGGGCAGGACCTGCCGTTTCCACCGGGGACAACGGGGAATGGCGTCTTGCCCTCACCGGCACGGAGGCGCAGGCCCCTACCTTGGATGACCTGAAGACCGCGCTGCCTACCCAGGTGCTCGCCACCTTGGCCGATGGCACGGAAAAGGCGCTGACCGTCACCTGGACGCTTCCCGAAGCGCTGGCGGACAAGGCCCGGTTAGAGGCCACTCTGGAAAATGGGTATGTCCTGAGCGAGAACGTTCCAACCCCCTATGTCGTTCTCTCCCTGACCCTGCCGGAGGAACCCGGGGAGCCGGTATCCATCACCGGCTGGGTGTGGAAGAATGGGGAGGAAGCTCTTGCCGAATATAACGGAGAGTGGTACCTGAACCTGTCTGCCGGAGATCTGGCGGACAAGACGGAGGAAGAACAGAAGGAGCTGCTGGACAGCTTCACGAAGCAGCTGCCCGGGAAAATACAGGCCACCCTCTCAAACGAAGAATCGGTGGAAATCAGCCTCACATGGCCCGAGCTTACCCTGACCAATGTCAAGGCCGAGGAAATCTGCCGCTTTGACGCGGCTATGGACAGCGAGTACCCTCTGGGAGAGGATGTGCCGTCTCCCTGCGTTTTCTTCACCTTTGGTGAAAAGGACAGCGTTCAGGAGTGGGCCTGGCATCTGACCCTGCCCGGCCCGAAGGAGGACTGGACGGATGATCTGCTGAAGGCCCAGCTGCCGGACACGCTGCGTGTGCCCGGGCAGGACGGCGAGGATCTCACCGTCAAGATCGCCTGGGAGCGTTCCGCCCTCCAGAAGGAGGAGGAGACCCGTTTTGACGCGGTTGTGGTCAAGACGGATTCTGAGGAAGACACCGCTGACCAGGTGCTCCTTCCCAGCGTTTTCTTCACCTTCACCCAGCCGGAGGTCAAGTACATCACCGATTGGGAATGGGTGGATAAGGAAGGCTGT
>CAYMWT010000530.1:0-1050 GCA_964394055.1 uncultured Oscillospiraceae bacterium | reverse complement strand
TGATCTCCACTTCGCCAGCCCACTCGCCCTTGAAGCCGTTGACACGGATCTTGGTACCCTTTTCCAGCTTGGCAGCGTCTTCCTCGCTGCACTGCAGCTCATACAGGAAGTAAGCGCCGTCGGGGCTCTGGCAGTAGACGGTGATCTTGCCGTCCCACCAGGACTGATGGCCCTGGACATAGGTCTCCACAGTCACCTCGCTGTCCACGGGAGCAGCCACATATTCCTCATGGGACATGACGGCAGCCGCAGGCGCCTCGGTCACGGCAGCGGTGGTCTCCGCGGCGGCAGTGGTCTCCACAGGCGCGGCCTCAGTGGGGGCAGCGGTGGGAGCCGCGGTCTCAGCGGGAGCCTCAGTCTTGGCGCAGCCGGCGAAGGCCAGAACCATGGTCAGGGCCAGCAGCATAGCAATCAGCTTTTTCATATTCTTATAAACTCCTTTTCCATTTGAGTTGTGCATAACGCACATGGTCATTATACATCCTTTTTCTGAGAAATCAATGGTTTCCGGTTTTATTATGCTTCTTTTTCCTGTTTTCCCCCAGCACATACGCCCCCATGCCGACCCAGCACAGCACCAGAGCGCCAATGAGTGCCTTGGACGGCCCCGGCATGGGGCCAAGAGGCGCTTTTCCGTCGATGCTGCCCGTCTGATCCAGCCGGTACAGGGCGGATACCTCCCGGAACAGGTCTTCCCAGTAGGCATCGTCCACCTTCTGCTTCCGTCGGACGGACTTGTTCACGTCCTCGATCAGCTGTCCGGCGGCGTTTCGCAGTGAGGCGGAGCCGTTGAACACAGGGGTGACGAAGGTGTTGTCCGTGTTATCCATAAGCAGCTGGGCGGCGTCCAGCTTGATGGGGTAATGCAGGTCGTTATCCTCCCCTTTTCGGGCCAGGTAGTCCTGGTATTCCGGGCTTTCCTGGGCCTTGGTGGTCACGGGCACATACCCCTCCGTCTGGGAATAGGCGATCTGCACATCGTTGGTCAGCAGATACTGGGCAAACAGCCAGGAGGCCAGCACCTGCTGAGAATCTTCCTTATTAAAAATG
>CAYMWT010000529.1:0-1051 GCA_964394055.1 uncultured Oscillospiraceae bacterium | reverse complement strand
CATCGTGAGGTATCAACGTTCCGGGCAATTGGAGCCCGGCCCGGTGAAGAAGCGAAGTGGCTTCTTTTTTATTCCAATACAGCAGAGAGAACTTTCCTTTGCTCTCATCATTCACGGCATCAAACAAAAGCTTTGAAACGGCATTCGTCTTCCCAAATATAGATGTAATCGCATTACTATCAATGATGATTCCGTTGCTCTTTCCAAAGCCGTCAATCAAAACAGGGGCGACAGTTTGTTTACCATTTGTTTTGAAATTAAGCAATGCAACAACGCTTGTTTTGCTTTGCGTTTGTGATACAAACACGGCAACAGGGTCCTTTATACTTTGCGGAAGTTGTTTCAAAGCTGCTTTACCCAGGTAGTGGTCAGCATCCTTCGTACCATACAGAGCATAATCAACATGCGTTGTATTGATAGTTACCGGAAGTGTATTAAATCCAACCTTCTGTAATACATCTGGGGTTGGCCCAACAATCAAGGAGTCAGATTTCGAAATCAGATGATTGTCATAGTCATCCACCTGCTGAGCAAAAGACTTGCTGTAGTCATATGCAGACTGCCTCGCCTGCCTCTTCACCCCACCCTCCTGGGTGGTATTTTTTTGCCCTTCACTCCCGGTGAAGTTCTCCGCAGCATCCTGTAGCCCCTCCGTAAAGAGCCTGCGCATTTCCTCCGCAGCATCCCGCATCTCGGCCACCATCCGGCCCTCCAGAGAATCCGGCTTCAGACGCTTGTACACCTTGCGGATCTTCTCGCACAGCTCCAGCACATAGTCCTTCACCGTCTGCCACAGCTTTTTGTCCCGCTGCTTCAGCTCCTGCAAGACCTTGCCGTCCGAAAGCATACTCTCCATGGAGTCTGCCACGACCTCTTCAAAAGCACCGTCGGGGTCAAGCGTATTCCCGTGCTTCCTGGCCTTCGCCATCTGCTGCTCCACCAGGGCCTGAACGGGTACACCATTCTTTCCGTACTGCTCCATGAGGAAATCCGAAAGCGCCTGGAACTTCTCCGGCGACTGATCCTTGATAAAGTGGGTCAGCTCATGGGC
>CAYMWT010000528.1:0-1060 GCA_964394055.1 uncultured Oscillospiraceae bacterium | reverse complement strand
TCAGCGAGGTAGAAAAGCTGGCTGGCGGAGACGGCTCCGGACGGATTCAGAGATAGAATGCAGATCCCGATTTTCACATATGTGGAATACAGGTTTACAGATAGAATAGGGGAGAATAGAAGGGAAAGGAATTTCTGAACGCATAATCCCGTACAAGGATTGTTTTCAGTCATGTGTCCCACAAAGGAACCGGAGGAAAGATTGAAATATAAACAAGGAATCAGCATTCTCCGGCAGATATTCTGTGGGGAACATCTTAAAATACCCCCATTTCCGAAAAGGGCGCAAGCAGCGAATTCGCTACTTGCGCCCTTAAAATATTCGACACCGCTCTGCAAAGCCCGCTATCAAATAATAGCCGGTTTTGCAGAACGGTGTTTCTTTTCCTGTAGGAAAACGGCAGAGAACTTCATAAAGAAATGCATTTTTAAGATTTTCTCTGTATTCCACAAAAAAGGAACAGCGTTTTTAGGCATCATTCGAGGCCCTCCTTCTGAAATTTGATTCACATTGTCAAATTTACATAAGGAGGTCTGCAAAATGGCAGATAAGGAAAGGTACATGATTAAGGTTGAAGATAAGCTGGTGGAGGTTACGCCAGAGGTTTACTACGCTTACTTTCGTATGGAACGGCAAGAACGTGGGCAAGAGGAAAAGAAGCAACGAAATGAGGTTGTGTCTTATGATGCATTGGATAATGGTGAAACGGTTGGAGTTGAGGCAGTACCTGATCTGGCCAGTCCCAGTATGGAGGAATTGGCTATTTCGAGGGACTTAAGTGCGAGACTACACCACGCAATAAATGCTCTTCCGAGAGCAGAAAGAGAGCTGATTCAGGCAATTTACTTTGAAGGTATATCTGAGCGGGATTATGCGAAACAAAAAGGAATCAGCCAAAGGGGGGCAAATAAACAGCGTAGAAAAATCTTGTCGAAGATAAAGATGTTTATGAATTACATGGGAAGTTTTTGAATTTTTGTTCTCAAAGTGCTTCGGAATTCGGATAAGTAGTGAGGGGCCTTTCCAAAAACTTAGGAAGGTCGCCTCGGGAACCTTGAAA
>CAYMWT010000527.1:0-1078 GCA_964394055.1 uncultured Oscillospiraceae bacterium | reverse complement strand
ATAATAGCCCATAGCATTTATGTCATTCTATCAAATCCGCCTATATAATTCAAGTATAATTTCACTACATAGGCGGTTATTTCTATGGATTATTACAAGATAGGTCAAAAGATACGCAAAATCCGCAAGGCACACGGACTTTCCCAAGAGGAATTGGCAGAGAAGGTGGGCATCTCCACCACCCATATGAGCCACATTGAAACCGGGAATACCAAATTGAGCCTGCCCGTGTTCATAGATGTGGCAAACGCCCTGGAAGTGCGAACCGATGACCTGTTAGATAACCCAGCCACCGCAACCACCAGCACCTCCCTTGATGAAATCGCCACCGTTCTGGAACGCTGTTCCGCAAAGGAAGCAAAGGTTATCGCTGATGTGGTAAAGGCTACGAAATTATCCATAGACAAGTATCTGTAAAAGTATCTACGTCTATTTTACACTTTCGATTTTGTGAAAACAATATGCTGGTTGCATAGTGTTTCAAATATTTTTTGGGCGGAGCAATCCGCCCTTTTCTCTTTCCTTCTGGTATGCTATACTAACAGAAAACCTACCTTGGGGGCAATCCATATGGCAGAACAAAAAGAGTGGAAAAACGGCAAGCCGGGAAAGAGCGAATGCCAAAAACTCAAATCCCTGTTGGTAATCCAATACATCTTGAAACACGCCGATGCCGACCATCCTGTTACCATTGGCGATATTCAAGACCATTTAGGAAAGTATGGCATTGAAGCGGAACGCCGTTCCATTTACCGGGATATTCACGACCTTTTGGAATTACTCAATGCGGAATTGGACGAAGACAACAATATCCCAGACCGTGACCGCCTGAAATATGAAATCACCCATACCCGAAAGGCTTACCCCAATGCCGAACACGGGGGTTATCTGGTTACCTCCCGCCCCTATGAGTTTGCGGAATTACAGTTATTAACGGAATGCGTCAATAGTGCACGCTTTATTTCCGACAATCAGGCCAGAAACCTTCGGCGGACAATCAGCGGGCTGTGTAGCGTCCATCAGGCGAAACAGTTAAACAGCGACAGCCGGGTTGTCAATCGCTCCAAAACCATCAACA
>CAYMWT010000526.1:0-1082 GCA_964394055.1 uncultured Oscillospiraceae bacterium | reverse complement strand
TGCGGCGTGTATATCCGGGACGAGGAAGGAAATCAAAGACATATTCAGGTGCCCTTCACCCTGACCCAGGCGGAAGCCTCGGACAGCGGAACCTTTGTGCCGGATAATCCCAAGGCGCTTCCCAATATCACCATTGGCGATGCTACGGTAACGAAGGAGGCTTCCGGTATCAATATCCGCTGGAAGGCAGACGCGGTTGACCAGTACGCATTTAATTTTAAGACCACCGTTGAGGAAGTCACGGAGTATAATGGCGGCGGCTATGTTCTGGAAGATGACGGCTGCTGGTATTTTGAACTCTACATGGGCCAGGGTGAGGTGAACGATACCCTGACATTCCACTTCACCGATTGGGACAGTGGCGAATCCATTGCAGATGTTGTGTTCACCCGTCAGAAATAACTGAAAAAGATACCGGGAAGCAGGTGTACGGCCTGTTTCCCGGTATTCCTTTTTTCAGGAATGAATGCCAAACAAAGGCCTTGCCACCCGCTTATACAGCAGCATGGTGAGAATAGACACAACGGTGCCCTTCACCAGGTTCAACGGCGCCACGCACAGCAGCACAAAGGTGGTTACGCCCTGAACGCCGCCCCAGATGGCGGTGCCCATGGCAATGATGGTATCCAGGGGCATTCCGTAAAGCTCCGCGAACTTGGGCAGCAGGTAGACCGCGTTGAAGGCGCTGCCGAAGACCGTCATGACCGCAGTGCCGAGAATCAGGCCTACAACGGCGCTGTGTTTGCTCTTATGGGTGTGATACCAGATGGTGGCGGGCAGGACGAAGGAGCAGCCTACTACGAAGTTAGCAAGATCTCCCACAAAGGCGGTGGTTGTCCCCTTCAAAAGAAGCTTCAACAGAATCTTGAGACCCTCGCAGGCCACCGTGGCGCTTGGCCCTAAGTAGAAGCCGCAGAGCAGTACGGGCAGCTCCGAAAAGTCCAGCTTATAAAATCCCGGAGCCAGGAAGGGCAGGGGGAAGTCCAGCATGTGCAAGACCGTTGCCAGGGCGGCGCAGATGCCCACAATGCACACCCGGCGGGCTGGGGTCACCTTCCGCTTTTCCGGAAGAAAAAGCTCCG
>CAYMWT010000525.1:0-1085 GCA_964394055.1 uncultured Oscillospiraceae bacterium | reverse complement strand
CACGGCCAGCGTTGCCATCGTGGAGGAGCTGAAAGCCCGGTATTAATGCTCATGTACGGTAAAGTAACACACATGAATTTGATAGACAGCCGCCTACTATTTCCAGAAGCGCAGGACATCATCACTTGTCCTGCGTTTTGTATTTGCCTTTAAATCGCTTGACAAATAAGTGTATTTAGTATATAGTGTGTATGTAATAACATCACACTAAAAAACGGAGGAAGTGAGTTTGTGAAAATAATCATATCAAACACTTCCGACAGTCCTTTGTATCAACAAATCAAAGACCAAATAAAGGACGCTATTTTGAAAGACGAATTAGTTGAAGGCGACCCTCTACCATCAATTCGATCGTTTGCAAACGATTTAAAAGTCAGTGTCCTTACAATACGTCGAGTATATGAGGAATTAGAACAAGAAGGATTTGTCGTAAGTCAAGTTGGTATTGGAACATTTGTATCTGCAAGTAATGTCGAGTTACTAAGAGATTCTAAACGTCGACTTGTAGAACAAAAAATGCAGGATATGATACAGACTGCAAAATCATTAAATATTAGTAAAGATGAACTCAATGCTATGATGGATATTCTTTACGAGGAGGTATAAGACATGGCTGCAATTTTAGAAGTATCCGGCTTGAAAAAATCATATAAGAATTTTGAACTGAAAAATGTCAGTTTTTCAATCTATGAGGATTGTATAACCGGATTTATCGGTGTGAATGGTGCAGGTAAAACAACTACTATCAATGCACTTTTGAATTTAGTCCATGAAAAGACAAAGTTTGTGTGCTTTTTGCTATTTCTTTCCCCTGTTATTATCGACATAGCAAAGCGAATTAGCGTTCCCTCAAAATTAGTTTCACTTATGCAATCAAATTCAGGAATAGCAGCAGCTATTACGTGTGGTTGCGGGATTTTGATATGGCTTGTATCGTTTGTGATTTCAAATAAGATTTTTGCTAAAAAAGATTTGATATAGAAAAAGTTTGATTAGCAAAACCGGCCGAGCCAGTCAACGGCAGGTAAATGGGCTGCGCCCACCGTTGACAGCCCCGACTGTCCTTGCTGGTGGGTAATCAAGGG
>CAYMWT010000524.1:0-1096 GCA_964394055.1 uncultured Oscillospiraceae bacterium | reverse complement strand
CGATCTGATGGAACATGGGGGAGTGGGTGGCGTCGGCTTCATCCTTCCGGAACACCCGGCCGGGGGCCAGCATACAGAAGGGGGGCTTGTGGGTCTCCATGAACCGGATCTGCATGGGGCTGGTCTGGGTGCGGAGCAGGACGCTGTCGTCATCCGTAAAATAGAAGGTGTCGCTGCGGTCACGGGAGGGGTGGCCCTCCTCAATGTTTAAGAGGCTGAAGTTGTAGCTGGCCAGCTCCACCTCAGGGCCGTCCACCACCTGATAGCCCAGGCCCACAAAGATCTCCTTGATCTGCTGAAGCACCTGGTTCATGGGGTGCTGATGGCCGATGGCCACGGTTTCGCCGGGGATGGTCACGTCAATGGCCTCCGCCTCCAGCTTGGCTTCCAGCACGGCGGCGTGGATGGCGGCCTTCCGGGTTTCCAGCTCCTCTTCAATGGCGGCCCGGACAGAGTTTGCCAGCTGGCCCATGACGGGACGCTCCTCAGGGGAGAGCTTGCCCATCTGCTTTAATACGGCGGTGAGTTCGCCCTTTTTGCCGAGAAGCTTCACCCGCAGCTCTTCCAAAGCCGCCGGAGTGGAAGCCGCTTCCAGAGAAGCCAGAGCATTCTTTTTGATCTGCTCCAATTGTTCTTTCATTTCTTAATTCCTCCTAAAAGGTTACTTATGATGGAAAGGGTATAAAAAATATGCCAATCCTCCCAAAAATCGGGACGAAAGGCATTGCTTCCGCGGTACCACCCGCAATTCGCCATAAGGCGCGCTCCCGGATGCAGACACATCCTCAGACCCATAACGGCGTCACCCGTCCAACCCTACTGGCATAACGCTTTCAGGCGGCAGCTCCCAGGGGAAAGCCATATATCCTAATCCAAGCGGCTCACACCCTCCCGCTTTCGCTGTGTGGAATAAAATGGACATAAGGCATCCTGTTCATTGCATTTTCAATATCCCAGCTATATTACCATATTCTTTTTCATTATGCAAGTATTTTTTCGGAAAAGGCTCCTGCTCTTGACGAAAAAACCTTGGCGTGGTATGGTTAGGGAAGCTCTGATTAAATCGGCAAGAGCTGACAGCAGAAGATTTTGGCTC
>CAYMWT010000523.1:0-1100 GCA_964394055.1 uncultured Oscillospiraceae bacterium | reverse complement strand
GATCAGGATGCTTTCCTTTTCCCTGCTGACGCTGATGTACCTTGGTTTTGACGGATGGAGCTGTCCCATTCAGATTGCATTAGGGAAATGGAAATGCTTCTATAATATCACCATCGGTGAGCATTATCTGTTGATCCTATTCGGTGGATATCTGGGAAACCTGTTCATTGCCTTTCTTGTCATGTGGGTATCCACAAAAAACAAGTCTTCCATTTTGGCTGCCACCATTCCCTATATTGTTATCTTCCTTCCCACCTTTTTGCAGGCCTTTGAAAGTACAAAATTCATGGGAACCATTCTTTCCCTGTTCCCTGAGTCTCTGCTTTCTGTCGGCTCCAATATATCTATTTTTGATTTGATTTCCTTTGGAAAACATGTGGTGAGTACATTGCCTGTCTGCTTCCTGCTGTACAGCATTCTGACAGTCATTCTGGTACCCGTCCTGTATCGGGAATACCGGCATAAGCAAATCACATAATATGAGCCGCCGCAGATGGATTTCTGCGGCGGCTCACGTTTCTGTCAGCAAACCGTCCAGGGATAGCATTCCGGCGGTTCCTTCCTGAACTCCATTTTCTCCCCGGTGGCTGGGTGGGTAAAGCCGATTTTATGCGACCATAGGGCAATCTCGCAATCATCCTCCAGCACCGCGTACTTCCGCTCCCCCACCAGCGGCATTCCCCGGCTGGCAAACTGGACACGGATCTGGTGGGTTCTGCCGGTGTGCAGGCGAATCCGCACCCGGGACATATCCTGTGCCTTACAAACCACCTCGTAGTCCAGCACCGCCTCCTGTACGCCCTTTCCCCGCTCCTTGGCAACCATGGTCATGCGGCGGGCTTTGTCCCGGTACAGGAGGTCATAGAGGGTGCCCTGGGCCTCCGCCGGGCAGCCATGGACAACGGCTAAGTATTCCTTTGTAAACGCATTCTCCCGGATCTGCCGGGACAGCTCCGAGGCGGCGGAAGCGTTCCTCGCCAGCACCATCACCCCGCTGACCACCCGGTCTAAGCGGTGGACCGTGCGGATATCCGCCTTGGGGTCCTGAAGCGCTTCCCGCAGCAGATCTGGCAGACCTCCCGGTTCGTCGGTGGAGAGAA
>CAYMWT010000522.1:0-1100 GCA_964394055.1 uncultured Oscillospiraceae bacterium | reverse complement strand
ATGAGGGTATTCAGTTTGAGAGTTCCCCGGAACATCCGAAATTCAATGGTGTCCGTGTTCGTCAGGTTAACGCAGGTATAGCGGTTGTAGCGCTGCCCGCCCTTGGCTTCCGATAAAATATCCTTGGGGTGTTCCTTTAGCCCATACCGAGCCGCCCAGCGATCCAGCTGCCTCTGTGTTCGACGGCTGAATTTAAGAAGTTCCTCCCAGTGCTTCTCAAAGAAGTACAGGATTCTGGCGATGACTTCCTCCCGTTCCGCTTCCGTTCTGCCGAAAGCAGTCCGGTTCACATGTACATGGAGCCCACAGGTTCCCGCCTGATGGGAAACATACCCCAGCTCCTTTGCTTTAGAAAGCACATCAGCCCAAGGCATATCGTTCATGTGATAGTCCAGGGTCATAGGATGGGTAACCAGTTCCAAGCCATCGTCCAGGGAACCGTCATGCTTGCAGTACATATGGTCATCCAGCTGATTGGCGATATCCAGAAGCTTCATAGCTTTCGAGTCTACCTCACCGCCACCGTCGATTTCCAGTTCTACGCCAAGAAAACGGTTGCCCACTCCGTAGAAGATAGGCTCCGGCTTATAGCCATAGTCGTTGATGCTGCTTAGCTTCTGGTGATAGCAGGTTTCGCAGTAGTAATCGTCTCCATAGGAGTATGCTTCATCCTCATGGATGATCCTGCCACAGCTACTACAACGGGTATAATAGCGGTCATAGCAGGAAAAGCAGAGGGTGTGGCTGCTGTCACTTTCTGCATCGTCCCTCCAGATCCGATCCCCGCACCGGTCACAGACAGTGGTTTCCTCCTCCAGGCAGCTGGGGCAGAGAAGCTCATCACCGAACTCGAATAGATCTTCCCTGTTTACCTCCCGCAGGCACATGGTACACTGACATCTTTCTTCCATTGGTTTTTACCTCCATAATAAAAATATCCCGGAGCGATTTTCTCGCTCCGGGTGTTCTACAGAGATAATATGTGGTTCAACGGATTGCTTTTTACGACCTGTTGTGCGGAAATAAAATTCAGAAAAACAAAAAATTTCAAAGGAGAGACAGCTATTGTCTACAAGATATGATATAATACAATTATTAAA
>CAYMWT010000521.1:0-1110 GCA_964394055.1 uncultured Oscillospiraceae bacterium | reverse complement strand
TACCAGAAAACCGGCGCCACGAACGCTAAAGCAGCCCCGCCTTACTGGCAGGTAAAGCGGGGAATGGACTGCCTATGCTACGGTCCCAAGGAGACGTTTCCTGGGGCTGTGGAGCGGAAGCGGCTGAAGGCCGACGGGTACCGGATGACGGCGGAAGGGAAGCCGTGGAAGGAGGGAACGGCATGAAGGAAATGGACAGCATTACGCTTACCTGCATTGCCGCCGAAAAGTCCGGAATGAGTTACGGAAAGTATGTAGCCATGTTTGGTTGCGCGCATAAGGGTGAAGAGAAAAAACCAATCCCATCGATTCACTCAAAGGTATGTCCGGAGTGCGGGAGAACTTTTAGCCCGGAAACGAATAAAATGAAATACTGCTCAAAAGAATGCTGTGACAAAGCCGCCGGGAGGAGATATTTGCAGAGAAAGCGAGAAAAGTTCAAATCTATTGATAGAATTTGCGTGATCTGCGGAAAGAAAATCCCGGAGACAAGATCCATGAATGCGAAAACCTGTTCGGATGAGTGCGGGGAAAAGCTGCACTTTATGAATAAGGCCGTGAGTAAACGCAAAAATCGTGCCAATAAGGCAGATCGTTCATATCTGGAAAAGAGAACGTGCCCTATATGTGGTGAAGAGTTCATTCCTGCTGTACATAATCAGAAATATTGCTCAAAGGAATGCTATTCATATGCCAACAATCAGAGGTCAAAGAAAAATAATATGATGAAAAAGGAGGAACGCAATGGAAAATGAATTCTCTAAAAGGCTTAGGAGAATCAGAAAGAGAAATAGGCAAAGCGCCGAGACATTGTCGGAATTATGTAATCTTAGCAAAGACATGATCAGGCAGTACGAACTTGGAAGCACTGAGCCAAGTGCAAAATCGTTGTGCTCGATAGCTGACTATTTCAATGTTTCTATGGATTACCTATATGGAAGGTCGAACGATCCTAGGATTTTAAATCCAACATTTCGTAATGAAAACCCTGATACATTAGGAAAACGCACGAAATAATATGATACAATCTGATTCGTGAGGAAATCCCTCCGAGTAAGATGGGCCATGACGGATGTGTGTCACCACTGCCCTCGGAATCCGTTCCGGTGA
>CAYMWT010000520.1:0-1112 GCA_964394055.1 uncultured Oscillospiraceae bacterium | reverse complement strand
GATCTTAAAGGTACCGGAGGTCAGGAACTTGATCTTCCAGTTTCCCTTATAGCTGGCAAAGTCGGAAATCGTCCCATCGCTGTCCGTCAGAATCTTGTAGCTTCCGGTGTAGGTAAACTCCGGCGTCACCCGATATGTCAGGGTCACATACTCCACCTCCAGCCGGGTGATGGTCACGGTCTTGCTGGTGCTCTGACCGGACTTTGTGCCCTTCACCGTCCAGGTGCCCGTCAGGATCCCCCGGAACGTCCACGTTCCGTTTCTCTCTATGGCTGTCTTGGTGACGCTGCCGTTGGTACAGGTGACCGTGCTCCCGGTGGGCGCTGTCACGATGATCATGGACTTCAGCATGGAAGCCGTTGGTACATTGGATTTTCCTGTCATAGCCCGCTCCTTGTCAGCCGAATTGTGGGAATGGTCAGCGTAGCGGTCGGCTTCTGCTCCGCGTAGATATACACGCCGCCATCATAGCTGCTCACCACCGGGGAGAAATTCGCCCCGATCACGTCGTTTACGGAGAGGAACACCTCCGGAAGCATGTCCGATGTGACCCCGGTCAGGGGCACGCTCGCCCGGTAGCCGTACTGGGCGCTGCTCTGGTCGCTGCTGGCCGCCCAGGCCGATGCAGGAACCGTCTGATCCGTGAAAATCAGGATCCGTTTATCCACATAGGCCTTGCTGGCAGCGTCTCCCGCCTGGATCGGCTCTCCCAGCCCGCTGACCCGGTTCCCGTCCATCTCAATGTCTCCGGACATAGTGCCGCCGGTTTTGTGAAGGAAGGCCTGGCTCACCTGATCCGTAAAGTGGCCGGAGGCGATCAGGGCCTCAAAGTCCAGTACCGCCTGATGCACCTCTTCAATGGCATCCTCCAGAATGGTGTACTCGTTGTCGGACACCACCTCGTCTCCCTCGGTGAACACCGTATCGTCCACGTCCAGGAAGAACCTGGGACTGGTGATCAGACGCCCGTCACCTCCGTAGAGCCGCACCTCGCAGCGCACCTGGCCCGCTGCCGCCGTGGTCTGGGGCGTCAATTCGTAGACGATGGCATTGTTCTCAATGGCCGCCTCATTAAAAACGATGGTGTTGTCCGGCTTCCGGGCGGTAAAGGC
>CAYMWT010000519.1:0-1122 GCA_964394055.1 uncultured Oscillospiraceae bacterium | reverse complement strand
TCCAGGCCCATGGTCACAAAGCCCTTGACAGGGGGCTGCATGAGCAGGGGCTTCAGGTTCAGGGCAAAGTTGTGAATGGCTCCGGCGTAGGCCCGATCGGAAAGGTCGCTGCGCACCTCCCGCTGGATGGAGGGGAAAATCAGCCGCTCATAGGCATCCTCGGCGGCGGCACGGACGAAGGTGGAGACCAGCATGGTGGGCTTCAGAGCCTTCCGGCAGACCAGAGCCACGCCCTCGTTACCTGCCATAGCCACATTGGGCTTCAGAATGCCTTCCTTTTCACCCCGGTTCATGGCCAGGACCTGATGATCCAGCAGCCGGGAGACGGGCTGGGAGAAGTCATAATAGAGCTTGTATACGCCGTCCTCCGGGGCGTCCTCGGCAGCGGTGCAGGTAAAGACGCCCCGGCGCATGGTCAGCTCCCGGAGAGCCTTGCGGATGTCCGCGTCATCGGAAAGGTTCTCGGCAATGATATCGTTGGCACCCTGTAAGGCGTCCTCGATGGTTTCCACACCCTTTTCCGGGTCGATATAATCCCGAGCAAGGACAGCGGGATCCTGTCCATCCTGGGCGAAGATGGCATCCGCCAGGGGAGCCAGGCCCTTTTCCCGGGCCATGGAGCCACGGGTGCGGCGCTTCTGCTTATAGGGGCGGTACAGATCCTCCACCTCTGTCATGGTGGCGGCGCTGTCAATGGCGGCGGCAAGCTCCTCGGTGAGCTTGCCCTGGTTTTCGATGGACTTCTTCACTTCCTCCCGCCGCTGCTGAAGGTTGCGCAGATATTGGAGTCTGGTTTCCAGATTGCGCAGGGTGGTGTCGTCCATGGCGCCGTGCATTTCCTTCCGGTATCGGGCAATAAAGGGGATGGTGTTGCCCTCGTCAATGAGGGATACCACATTTTCAACATAGGAAAGCTTCTGGCCCAGCTCTTCCGCCAGAATCTCGGGAATAGATTTCATAAAACGGTTCTCCTATCAGATATTGAAACCATATCTTACCACAAAATCGCCCAAAAGGGAAGTGAAAAGATTTTGCTTGACAACGGGGAAAGGCGGGGGTATAATAATTGGGCAGAAAACCCATGGGCCCGTAGCGCAGCTGGGAGCGCATTACATTCGCATT
>CAYMWT010000518.1:0-1122 GCA_964394055.1 uncultured Oscillospiraceae bacterium | reverse complement strand
GCCTGTACCCAAAGACCTGACCAAAGTCAAAACCAAGGTCATGTTCAACCTGACCAGGCGGCAGCTGATCTGCTTCACCCTTGGGGCAGTCACCGGGGTACCCCTGTACTTTCTGGTAAAAGAATCCCTGGGAAACTCCACCGCCGCCCTGCTGATGATTCTTACCATGATGCCCTTTCTTCTGCTTGCCATGTACGAAAAGCATGGGCAGCCCCTGGAAAAGGTGGCAAAGAATATGCTCCAGGTGATGATCCTGCGTCCGAAGCAGCGTCCCCATAAAGTAAATAACTTCTATGCCCTGCTGGAACGGCAGGCAAATTTAGATCAGGAGGTGTATCAAATTGTTTACGGTAAACGAAAACCGCCGAACCGGGAGACGGGGAGAAACGCCCGAAGTCCGCACACGGCCCCCACGCCGCCTGTCCCCCGGCCATAAGAAGCAGATTCAGGCAGCCATTGCCAGGGCAAACCGCACGGACAGGAAAGAAAAATCCGCCCAGGACAGCATTCCCTATGACCGGATGTGGCCGGATGGCATTTGCCGGGTGTCGGAAACCCATTACACGAAAACCGTCCAATATCAGGACATCAACTACCAGCTCTCCCAGAATGAGGATAAAACCGCCATTTTTGAGGGCTGGTGCGACTTCCTCAACTACTTTGACAGCTCCATCCGCTTTCAGCTTTCCTTTCTGAATCTGGCGGCGTCTCAGGAGAGCTTCGCCAAGGCCGTCTCCATTCCCCTCCAGGGAGACGATTTTGACCCCATCCGCAGGGAATACACCGGGATGCTCCAGAATCAGCTTGCCAAGGGGAACAATGGCTTGACGAAAACCAAGTATCTGACCTTTGGCATTGACGCGGACAGTATCAAGGCGGCAAAGCCCCGGCTGGAGCGGATTGAAACCGACGTTCTGGGTAACTTCAAGCGTCTGGGCGTGTCCGCTGAACCGCTGGATGGAAAGGAGCGGCTGTCCCAGCTCCATGCCATCTTCCACATGGAGGAACAGTCCCCGCTTTCCTTCGATTGGAGCTGGCTGGCACCCTCCGGGCTTTCCACCAAGGACTTCATCGCTCCCAGCTCCTTTGAATTTCGCACAGGCAAACAGTTCCGTATGGGCA
>CAYMWT010000517.1:0-1136 GCA_964394055.1 uncultured Oscillospiraceae bacterium | reverse complement strand
TAAGGAGAGCAGACATGAAAAAGAAAATTTTCTCCATGCATGTGGACGTGGATGATTTTATCCCGGCAACGGATGAAGAAAAGGAATATATGGTGCAGATGCGCCCCTCTACTACCTTCTTCAAGGATGGTATGAAGCGCCTGATGAAGAATAAAATCGCTGCCATCAGCATGTTCCTGATCATCATTATTGCCCTGGCTTCCGTTATCCTGCCCTATTTCTGGCCCTATCGCTATGACAAGATGCTGGGCAATACTCCCGGTAAGCCCATGGATCCCTCTTATAACAATCTGTCTCCCTTCCAGTATGGCACTACGGAGCAGAAGAAGATCGAGGCAGGGGAGAAGGTGTTCCCCCACATCTTCGGCACCGATGCCCAGGGCCGTGACTACTTCATTCGTGTGGTCTATGGTACCCGGATCTCTCTGGCTGTTGGCTTCTTCGCCAGCATTATCGTGCTGATCATCGGTATGACCATTGGCTCCATCGCGGGCTATGTGGGCGGCAAGGTGGATATCATCATCATGCGGATCGTGGATATTATCTACTCCCTGCCGGATACCCTGATGGTCATTCTGCTGGCCTCGGTTCTGAAGGTCAGCCTGGCCCCGGCTCTGGAAGGCACCATTCTGGAACGGCTGGGTGTCAATATGGTCAGCCTCTTCCTGGTGTTCGCTCTGCTGTACTGGGTATCCATGGCGAGATTGATCCGTGGTCAGATCCTGTCCCTCCGGGAGCAGGAGTATGTGCTGGCCGCCCAGGCCACCGGCGCAAAATCCGGCTGGATCATCCGCAAGCATCTGCTGCCCAACTGCATCAGCGTGGTGATTATCTCCACCGCTCTGCAGATTCCCAACGCCATCTTTACGGAAAGCTACCTGTCCTTCTTAGGACTGGGTGTTAACGCTCCCATGCCCTCCCTTGGCTCTCTGGCATCTGACGCCCTGAACGGCATCAATACCTATGCCTACCGTCTGATCATTCCCGCTGTGGTAATCAGCCTGATCGTTCTGTCCCTGAATCTGTTTGGCGACGGCCTGCGGGATGCCTTTGACCCCAAGCTGAAGAATTAAGGAGGAAAGCAGTATGGCAATGTTAGAAGTTCAAGATCTGCATACCTCTTTCTTTACCCCCGC
>CAYMWT010000516.1:0-1136 GCA_964394055.1 uncultured Oscillospiraceae bacterium | reverse complement strand
AAGGACTGGCCTACCCGGCGGGTCTTTTCGTCAGGCAGCATAACCTCGCACTTCTTGTAAAGTGCCGGATATTCCTCCGCCAGAATCCTGTTGCACACATCCAGGATGGTGTCGCCGCCCTTGCCGGACATAACCCGGCCCATGAGCATCATGTGCTCAATGTTGTAGAACTGGGAGTACAGCACCACCGTATAGGCCAGGTACGCGCCGATGGTCTCGAAAATCGCCACGGCTCTGGGATCATCCCCATTCATCAGGCCCTGGACATACTTCAGCTTCTCCGCCAGGGACAGGCTCTCGTCAATTTCAATACCCGCTGCGGGAGCCAGCTTGATGACGGCGTCCTGGGAGAAATACTTGCAGCCCACGCCGAAATCCGTAGACCACTCGTCCTGCATGGCATCTTCCGCCAGATCCACAGGCGCAAAGGCCAGCTCATTGATCCAGCCCAGCACGTTCTTGTCCCCATCCACATAGCCCACGGCCTCAGAGGTGCCCATGGCAACGCCCATAATGTTGCCGGTGTTCAGGCCCATAGCGCCGGCCAGCGCGCTGACGTCGCCGTCGTTGGCCACCACAATGGGAATGTTGGGGTCGATTTCCGCGGCAGCCCGGTCGTAGATGGTCTTCACCTTGTCCCAGTTGGAACGGGGCACCTTGATAAACAGAGAGGCCACCATGGGTGCGTTGCCAATAAAGGTACCGGCGGAGGATACGCCAATGGCGTCCACCCGGGGCATCTTGGAGGCGGCAGTCTTGAAGGCCTCCACAATGTGGTTAAAGTGGTAGTCCGGATCCTCCTGGAGCTTGGGGAACCAGATCACTTCCTCGGAATATACGCTTTCCCCGTCGATAACAGCGGAGACCTTCCGGTCAGAGCCGCCGGCATCAAAGCCAATCCGGCAGCCGTCGGTATTGCCGCCCATAGGCTCGGCGCTCTCGTTGGCCTGGGGGCACTGATCCAGGGGCAGATCCAGGATCTCCAGATCCCGCTCATAAAGCTGATTGAAGAAGGTAGCGTCAAAATGTCGCTCACCATCATACGCATAAACCTTTTGCAGCCGTTGGGCAATGGGAGAGCAGCCGCAGATGGTGACCCGGAAGCCGCCGATGGACCACAGCAGGAACTTCACATA
>CAYMWT010000515.1:0-1142 GCA_964394055.1 uncultured Oscillospiraceae bacterium | reverse complement strand
GTACGCGGAGGATATGGTGTGTGATGAGACGAAGAAGCTAGTGGACGAGCATCTGCGGGGGTGCGACCCATGTACCAAGGAGCTGGAAAGGCTTAAAAAGAAGGAAGCCATTCCGGTGAGCGTGGATACGGCGCCTATGGAGCATATCCGGAAAGCAATTTGGAAGCGGCAGATTCTGACCACGGTGTGCGTAATACTCACCATTTTGAGCCTCATGTGGACGGGTACGGTCTACATGACCGCGCCCATTTATCTTCCCGCCGAAAAGGCCATTGAAGGTGTGGAGCTGCGGGAGGATGGCGGGCTGGCCATTGACTATGCCGATGGGGTTTCGGCTATGTCGTCATACTATGGAGCAGACAAGGACATTTGCATCATTGCGGTGACGACCCGTGGCTATCTGCGCAATGGTGTAAAAACGGAGAAAAAGCTGCAAGCCATGACGCCGGAAGAGCGGGAGGACTATTACAAATCCTATGCAACCCACACCGGAGAGCTGACCCAGGCGGATTATGACAAATATCAAAATGTGATTGTTTACAGTACCTTCCAGAATGAGAACGGCTCGTCCTTGATAGACCAACGTTCCGCGTTCAATGGGGTGAGGGAAGAAGACGGCACATGGACACGGACAGAGCTTGATTATGATTTCTGGTATATGGGTATGGACGGAAAACCGGAAAAGCTTTTGTGGCAGGGCGGCGACGGAGAATTTTCGGAACAAACAATGTGCAGTCTTGTGGAGCCGGACAGGCTTGCTCAGTGGGTATTCCTGGGGTGTCTTGCCGCTGCCGCGCTGGCTTTCTATACTGCCTGGTTCCTGAGAAAAAGCAAGTGGGGCAAGGTGCCTATGGGCATTGGCATCTGTTGTGTCAGCGCTTCCCTTCATATTCTTCTTGCAACCAGCGGAGATTTTGTGGATATCGCGGGAATGCGTCCGGACGTATGGGGTGATTGCCTTATGCCGACGACCGCATTGCTGACAGGAACAACGCTTCTTTGGCTGTATCGTCATGATATGAACAAGAAGGGATCCTTCTAAAGAATAGAAGAATCCCTTCGACTGGCCCTCTCAAGCCCTCTCAGTCAGCCTTCGGCTGCCAGTTTGCTACGGCAAACCCGGTCGCAGCTCTGACAGTCCA
>CAYMWT010000514.1:0-1159 GCA_964394055.1 uncultured Oscillospiraceae bacterium | reverse complement strand
TCATGACCGGCTCCGCCGGCTGGGCCTATTACGCCGCCACGGAGTACCTGCTGGGCGTCCGTCCCGACTTTGACCATATGGTCATTGACCCCTGCGTCCCGGCGGACTGGAAGGAATTTACCATGACGCGCAAATGGCGGGGCGCCGAATACCGGATCCACGTTGTCAATCCCAAGGGCGTGGAAAAGGGCGTGGCCTCTATTACCCTCAATGGAGCAGCCGTTTCGGCATTGCCGGTGTGCCCGGCGGGCAGTGTCAACCTGGTGGAGGTCACCATGGGAGAACGAGAAGGAGGGGAAACCCATGATTAAATTCGGTACCGGCGGCTGGCGGGCCGTCATTGCGGACGAATTCACCAAGGAGAACATCCGGCTGGTAGCGGCGGGACTGTGCGCCCTCATGGAAAAGGAAGGTCATCATGGCGCTACCGTCTGCCTGGGCTATGACCGGCGGTTCCTGTCCAAGGAAGCTATGTTCTGGGCGGCGGAGGTGCTGGCCGGCTATGGCTTCCGGCCTCTGATCATCAACCGCAGCGTTCCCACGCCCCTGATCATGTTCACCGTCAAGCAGCTGGGTCTGCCCTATGGCCTGGCCATCACTGCCAGTCACAACCCCGCCATCTATAACGGCATCAAAATCTTTATTGAGGGCGGCCGGGACGCCGACCAGTCCGTCACCCGCAAGATCGAGGCGGAAATCGAGAAGATCACCCCGGCAGACGTCAAAAGCATCGACTACGCCGACGCCGTTGCCCAGGGGATCGTGACGGAATGCTATCCCTTTAACGAATACATCGACAGCATTCTGGGGGTCATTGACACAGCTGCCATCCGCAAGGCCAGACTGCGTATCGCCGTAGACCCCATGTACGGCGTCAGCCAGAGCAGCCTGCGCACCATCCTCATGACCTGCCGCTGTGACGTGGATGTGATCCACGAGCAGCACGACACCCTGTTCGGCGGAAGAATGCCTGCCCCCAGCGCCGACGCTCTCCGGCTGCTGAGCAACTATGTGGTGGAAAACCACTGCAACCTGGGCATCGCCACCGACGGCGACGCGGACCGGCTGGGTGTCATTGACGAAAACGGAACCTTCCTCCACGCCAACACCCTGCTGGTGCTGCTGTACTACTACCTGCTGGAGTACCGGGGCTGGAAGG
>CAYMWT010000513.1:0-1172 GCA_964394055.1 uncultured Oscillospiraceae bacterium | reverse complement strand
GACTGTGGGTGGAGGATAACCCGGGAGGCGGCGCGGTGTTCGTGCTGGAGTTGCCCCTATCTTAGAGCAGCCCAAAGCCTTCCCCTCTGGGGAAGGTGGCACGGCGTAAGCCGTGACGGATGAGGTGTTAAATGAATAGAGCCGCAGGAAGGAAGCAAAGCAAACCGAACCGTAAAAAGCATCCCAGGAACGGCTCTAAAACCTGCAATACCTCATCCGCCCCAGTGTGCGCACTGGGGCACCTTCCCCAGAGGGGAAGGCATTTGCCCTCCCCTTTGGGGTGGGTGAGGTGGTTGCTTATAGTTTCCCCTGCTCCCGCAGTGCCTGCACCTTGGTGGGCAGACCCCAGAGGTTGATGAAGCCCGCGGCCTGAGCCTGGTCATAGTCGCTTTCGCCGAAGGTCACCAGATTCTCGGAGTACAGAGAATAGGGAGAGGTGGTGCCCGCGGGAATGATGTTGCCCTTGTACAGCTTCAGCTTGACGCTGCCGGTGACGTACTCGTTGGCCTTGTTGGCAAAGGCAGTCATAGCCTCCTGGGCGGGAGAGTACCACTTGCCGTTGTAGATCATATCGGCGTAGTCCACTGCCAGCTTCTGCTTGATGTGCAGGGTTTCCTTGTCCATGGTCAGCATTTCCAGCTGCTGATGGGCAAAGTACAGAATGGTGCCGCCAGGTGTCTCGTAGACGCCCCGATCCTTCATGCCAACCAGCCGGTTTTCCACAATGTCGATGATGCCAATGCCGTTGGCCCCGCCCAGAGCGTTGAGCTTCTCAATGATCTTGGAGGCCTTCATCTTTTCCCCGTCGATGGCCACAGGCGCGCCGGCCTCAAAGTCCAGCGTCACATAGGTGGGCGCGTCGGGGGCCGCCATGGGGGAGACGCCCATTTCCAGGAAGCCGGGCTTGTCGTAATCCGGCTCACTGGCCGGATCCTCCAGATCCAGGCCCTCGTGGCTCAGATGCCACAGGTTCTTGTCCTTGGAGTAGTTGGTCTCCCGGCTGATCTTCAGGGGGATCTTGTGGGCCTCGGCGTAGTCGATCTCCTCGTCCCGGGACTTAATGTCCCACTCCCGCCAGGGCGCGATGATCTTCATGTTGGGCGCGAACCGCTTGATGGCCAGCTCAAACCGAACCTGGTCGTTGCCCTTGCCGGTAGCGCCGTGGGCGATGG
>CAYMWT010000512.1:0-1172 GCA_964394055.1 uncultured Oscillospiraceae bacterium | reverse complement strand
GGACGAGATCTTCCGGCATATTCTGCTTGCCACCAAGGGCTTTGACGATGCGGACAGGCCAAACCCGCTGTACTTCCGTACCACAGACGAGATGCTGAAGGAGTTTTCCTACCTGGGAGAGGAAAAGGCCTACGAAATCGTGGTCACCAATCCAAACAAAATCGCCGATATGTGCGAGACCATGCGGCCGGTACCCCACAACCTGTTTGCCCCGAAAATCGAAAACTCCGTGGAAGACCTGAAAAACCTGGTCTATACCAAGTTCCACCGGCTGTACGGCGACAATCCGCCGGAGGTATTTGTGAAGCGTGTGGAAACCGAGCTATACGATATTATCAACTGTCACTATGACGTGATCTACATGTCCGCCCAGAAGCTGGTGCAGAACTCCCTGGAGCATGGGTACCTGGTTGGCTCCCGTGGCTCCGTAGGCTCCTCCATTGTGGCTTTCATGTCCGGTATTACGGAGGTTAATTCCTTCCAGCCCCATTACCGCTGTCCCAATCCAGAGTGTAAGTACACAGAGCTGAATGTACCGGAAGGGTACAACTGCGGTGCCGACCTGCCGGATGCGGTATGTCCCAAGTGCGGAACCAAAATGGAGAAGGACGGCTTCAACATCCCCTTCGAGACCTTCCTGGGCTTCGGCGGCGACAAGGTGCCGGATATCGATCTGAATTTCTCCGGTGAATACCAGTCTAAGGCCCACGCCTACTGTATTGAAATGTTCGGAAAATCCCACGTTTTCCGGGCTGGAACCATTGGAACCGTGGCGGAAAAGACGGCCTTCGGCTATGTGAAGAAGTACCTCTCCGAGCGTGGCAAAACGGCCTCCCGGGCGGAGGAAGGGCGGCTGGCTGCCGGGTGTGTAGGCGTTCGCCGTACCACCGGACAGCATCCCGGCGGTCTGGTGGTTATTCCCCAGGAAAATGAGATCTGGGACTTCTGCCCGGTGCAGCACCCCGCCGACGATCCCAACGCCGATCAGATTACAACCCATTTTGAATACCACTCCATGGAGGAAAATCTTTTAAAGCTGGACATGCTGGGTCACGATGACCCTACCATGATCCGGATGATGGAGGATATGACCGGGGTGGATGCCAAAACCATACCTCTGGACGACAAGGACACCATGTCCATCTTCATTTCCTCCAAGGTCCTGGGCTATG
>CAYMWT010000511.1:0-1177 GCA_964394055.1 uncultured Oscillospiraceae bacterium | reverse complement strand
AGGTGATCCGGCTGGTGGTCAGTGAAAAAGATAAGGAGCTGAGAATTGTATGAAAGTAAGAGACAATGTTAAGCCGAGCTTGCCCCCAATTCCCGGAGGTAATTACTTGGGGATCTGTGTATATTCCATAGCTATTGGAGAACAGCTATGTGTGTTTGAAGATAAAAGCAAGAACTACAACCGGCAAGTCATGCTCGGTTTTGAAATTGCTGGAATGACTGTCGAAATCGACGGAAAGCAGGAACCCCGCGTTCTCAGTAAGACGTTCAATATTGCAAAAAGCAAGAAGTCATCCCTCCGAAAGTTTATCAGCGCATGGGAAGCCAAGGAACTTTCTGACGATGATTTCCTGGATGTTGACACCAACGACTATGTCGGCCGGGCTGCTTTCCTGACGGTGGTGCTTAATGAGAGCGGTGAATACTCGAATATCGACAGTATTTCTCCTTTGCCTAACGGGATTCCCATAGCTGTCCCCAATCCGTTGAGTCCGCTGATTCGATTTGATATGGAGCCATGGGATCAGAAGGCTTTTGAGGCTCTGCCGGAATGGGCACAAGAGAAGATTAAAAAGTCTACGGAGTATCAGAAAGACCATGCGCCGATTCAGAATGTTGCGATACAAGGAGCACAGCAGACGCAGACGGCGGGATTCCAATTTCCTCAGAATATCCCCGGAATCGATTTTCAAGCGGTCATGCAGCAGATGTCTGGGCAGATGACCACAACCCAGAAGGCCGCGGAGCCGGGTATTCAAAACTCGGTTAACGGAGGTGTGCCGTTTTGAGATTTCGGAGTTTGGCAAGCTCCTCCCAGGGCAATGCCTACATAGTCAGCGACGATTGCACCCACATTCTTCTGGAATGTGGGGTGTCGCACAAAAGGCTGCAGGAGCTGTGTGGGTTCCGGGTCACTGCCCTGGATGGGTGCATTGTGTCCCATGAACACAAGGATCACTGCAAGTGTGTGGAGAAAATTCTTGCCTCCGGTGTTCCGGTGTATCTTTCCCAGGGCACCGCCCGGGCGCTGGAGCTGCCGGAAACGCTGTTGGATCTGGCAACGGAGATGGAGAGCGGGAAGCAGTTCACCATTGGGGCACTGGATGTGCTGCCGTTCTCGACCTTCCACGACGCTCAGGAGCCCCTGGGATTCGTCATACAGTCCAGGGTAGACGGGG
>CAYMWT010000510.1:0-1178 GCA_964394055.1 uncultured Oscillospiraceae bacterium | reverse complement strand
ATGCCTGAGCAGGACCCCAAGGTCCGTGCCCGGAACTTCCAGGAGGTTACCCTGGGCTACACCGAGGAAATGGCTGTCAACGAAGCAAATCGCTGCCTGGGCTGCAAGAACCCCAAGTGCGTGGAGGGCTGCCCCGTCAACGTCCGCATCCCCGAGTTTATCAAAAAGGTTCAGGAGCGGGACTTCAAGGCCGCCTATGAGGTGATCACCTCCACCAACGCCCTGCCTGCTCTGTCCGGCCGTGTCTGCCCCCAGGAGACCCAGTGCGAATCTAAGTGTGTCCGGGGCATCAAAGGTGAGCCTGTGGCCATCGGCCGTCTGGAACGGTTCGTCGCCGACTGGTACCGTGCAAACATCAACGCCATGCCTGAGAAAGTACCCTCCAACGGCATCCCCGTGGCTGTGGTTGGTTCCGGCCCTGCCGGTCTGACCTGCGCCAGCGACCTGGCCAAGAAGGGCTATGACGTTTCCGTCTTCGAAGCCCTCCATACCGCCGGCGGCGTGCTGGTTTACGGCATCCCCGAGTTCCGTCTGCCCAAGGCAATCGTTGCCAACGAGGTCACCAAGCTGGAGGCCCAGGGCGTGAAGGTCATGACCAACATGGTCATTGGCCGGGTGCTGACCATTGACGAGCTGTTCGAAATGGGCTTCAAGGCCGTGTTCGTCGGCTCCGGCGCCGGTCTGCCCATGTTCATGAACATTCCCGGCGAGGCCCTCAAGGGCGTTATGTCCGCCAACGAATACCTGACCCGTACCAACCTGATGAAGGCCTACAACCCCGATGCCGATACGCCTGTTATCAAATCCAAGGCTGTGGCAGTGGTTGGCGGCGGCAACGTGGCTATGGACGCCGCCCGGTGCGCCATGCGTCTGGGCGCGGAGCATGTGTACATCGTCTACCGCCGTGGCGAGGCCGAAATGCCCGCCCGTCTGGAGGAGCAGCATCACGCCAAGGAGGAGGGCATCGAGTTCAAGACCCTGTGCAATCCTGTGGAGATCCTGGGCGACGAGAACGGCCGTGCCTGCGGCATCAAGTGCATCCGTATGGAGCTGGGCGAGCCTGACGCTTCCGGCCGCCGCCGTCCCATTGCCATCGAGGGCAGTGAGTTCGTGCTGGATGTGGACACCGTGATCATGGCTCTGGGCACCTCTCCCAACCCCCTGATCCGCTCCACCAC
>CAYMWT010000509.1:0-1180 GCA_964394055.1 uncultured Oscillospiraceae bacterium | reverse complement strand
CAAGGATGATGCCGGAGACGGTGGTCTCCTGAACTTCCTGGGCCTTCAGCAACACATTGTCTGCCATGGGTTTCAGTTTCATAAATGATTCCTCCATACACTTTGTATTTAGACCGGGGCAAATGTCCCTATTATCTACTGGGTTAGCACTCTTACTTCCTGAGTGCTAATACATAATACTCCATAGTGCGGAAAAAAGCAAGGGGTAAATTGGAAGAATCCGTAAATAATTTATTAACGCAGGGTTGCTTTTCTGTGATATTCTTATGGAAGAGGCAAAAGCCCTCCCCTTTGGGGAGGGTGCCCCCGCAGGGGGCGGGTGAGGTACTGGAAGGCTTGAACTGGTACCGCCGCCCAAACACCTCATCCGTCACGGCTCACGCCGTGCCACCTTCCCCAGAGGGGAAGGCTTTTTTCAAAAAAATCCGACGGAAACCCATTCTTTCTTCGACTACTAAAGTGAAGGGCCTTTCAAATACGAACAAGGAGGTGTTTGCTTGGACGACCTTCAAATCATCGACCTGTACTGGAAGCGTTCGGAATCCGCCATTTCCGAGACCCATATCAAATACGGCAAATTCTGTTACGGTCTTGCCATGAATGTTCTGGCAAACAGAGAGGACGCGGAAGAAAGCGTCAGCGATACATATTTAGCCACCTGGAACGCTCTGCCCCCAAACCGTCCCACCTATCTCATGGCCTTTTTGGGGAAGGTGACCCGGCGGATCGCCATTGACCGTTGGCGTGGGCTTTCCGCCCAAAAGCGGGGCGGCGGTCAAGGGGAGCTGTGCCTGGACGAGCTGGCGGAGTGCGCTTCCACCGGCCCCAGTATCGAAGACGCCGCCGTCAGCAAGGAAGCCTGCGCTGCTCTCAATCGCTTCCTGGATCGGCTGCCAAAAGAGGAACGGACGATTTTTGTCCGGCGGTATTTCCTCATGGATCCGGTGGCGGACATCGCGGGAAGCTTTGGGTATACAGAGGACAAGGTGCGCTCCATGCTCCACCGTACCAGGAAGAAGCTCCGTACACAGCTTACGAAGGAGGGATACCTGTGAACAAGCATCAGCTTTTGGATATGATGAACAGCATTCGGGACAAATATGTGATGGAAGCGGTGGAAAGCCGGGAGCAGTCCGGGGGGAAGGCCAAGTCCCATCTGCGGCTCCATCGGGTGGGGCTG
>CAYMWT010000508.1:0-1183 GCA_964394055.1 uncultured Oscillospiraceae bacterium | reverse complement strand
ATCAATTCCACTCCTCTGCCAGAAGGAAGTCCCGAATATTCCGGTGTTTGATACCATTACGGCTCATATCAAACTCGTCCAGGGTAACGACATACTTTGGGAAGTTATCCCGCACCCGGTCAAAGACGCCAAACTCCCGCCGGACAGTATCCTCAGAAGCCAGCAGATAGGCAACCTGAACATAAATCTTACTGTCCCGGATCTGCGCCACAAAGTCGATCTCCTGATCGGACACCTTCCCTACCGTGACGGTATATCCCCGCCGCAGCAGCTCCATGTAGACAATGTTTTCCAGTACAAGATTGATATCTTTCCTGTTGCCGCCGAACACTGCTTCCCGGATACCATGATCGGCAACATAGTATTTCTCATTGACAGTCAGGATTTTCTTTCCCTGAATATCCTGGCGTTTCACCTGATAAAACAGAAAGGCATCCGTACAGGCCTTGATATAGTTAAGAACGGTCTCCGCAGACACGGATCTGTTTTCACTTTTCAGGTACTTGGAAATCGCCGTGGAGGAAAAGGTAGTGCCAATATTGGCAGTGATATAGGAAACGATTCGCTCCAGCATATCCACATCCCGGATGTTGTTTCGTTTCACAATATCTTTCAGTTCTACAGAGTTGAACAGATCCCGCAAATACTGACGGCAGGGTTCTTCCTCATAACGGAGGTTACTAAGATACGGCATCCCGCCCAGAGTCAGATACTTCTGAAAGCATTGCCGGGTATCCGTATTCGGATAGACGGTACAGTAGAGTTCCATAAACTCCTCAAAGGAGAAGGGATAGATCACGAACTCCACATACCGCCCGGCGAGATACGTGGCAAGCTCGCCGGAGAGCAGCTTTGCATTGGAGCCGGTGATGTAGATATCGCAGTTAAGCTCCACCCGGAAGGAGTTGATGCACTTCTCCCAGTTTGTTACCTCCTGTATCTCATCAAAAAAGAGGTATACTTTGCCGTCAATCTCGGAACTTCTGCGGATGATCTCATCATGCAGGACAGCAGCATCGCACAGGCGTGCATTGCTCATATTTTCAAAGTTTAGGAAAATAAATTGCTGACGATCTACGCCTCTCTCAACAAGCTCATCCTGGATAAGGTTCAGCATAACAGACTTTCCGCTTCGGCGGATACCCGTCAGCACCTTGACCAGTTCGTTTCCGATGAACGGGCG
>CAYMWT010000507.1:0-1185 GCA_964394055.1 uncultured Oscillospiraceae bacterium | reverse complement strand
TGTTTTGTTAAGTCTAATTCTTGTATAAATCAGAACATTGTGCTATAATAACCTCAGATGATGATAATAGGGGGTTATTATATGCCATCGTTCAAATATGTGATTGAGCTCAGCGATCAAGATAAGGCCACGCTCATGGAAATCGTGAAAAAGGGCAACAGCCCTGCCCGAACAATCCTGCGTGCGAATATACTGCTTGCCTCAGACAAGCGAAATGAGAAGTATATGACTGTGTCCGAGATAGCGGATGCATACCACACCACACCCACAACGGTACAGACTGTGAGGACTTCTTATTGTGAAAAGGGCCTTGAAGCCACAATTAGCAGGAAGAAGCGTGAAACACCGCCGATTCCGGCAAAGGTTACCGGGGAGGTGGAGGCACACGTCATTGCACTTGCTTGCGGACAGCCGCCGGAGGGGTATTCAAAGTGGACACTGCGGCTGCTTGCGGACAGAACGGTTGAGCTTGGGTATATAGATTCCATATCGCACGTTACAATTTCAACCATTCTTAAAAAAACGAATTTAAGCCTAACCTGAAGAAGTGCTGGTGTATTCCGCCGGAACACAATGCCGCTTTTGTGGCCGCGATGGAGGATGTGCTTGAGGTATACAGTCGCCCATATGACGAAGACTATCCCGTTATTTGCATGGATGAAAAGCCGGTTCAGTTTTTTGCCGACTTCCGCAAAGGATTCCGCTCCAAAAAGGACGGCGTTCAATATGAGGACTACCAGTATATCCGCAACGGCACAGCAAGCATTTTCCTTTTTACAGAGCCTTTGGCTGGATGGAGATATGCCGACGCCCAGGAGAGAAGGACTTCTCAGGATTGGGCAAAGCAAATAGAGTGGCTGCTGACCAAGCAATATCCTATGGCCAAGAAGGTCGTTCTTGTAATGGATAACCTCAACACCCATAGCATTGCATCCCTGTATGCCACCTTCCCGCCGCAGCGTGCCCGAGATCTTGCCGAGCGCCTGGAGATTCATTATACGCCAAAGCACGGGAGTTGGCTTGATATTGCGGAGATTGAGTTATCCGCTCTTGGCCGCCAGTGCATTGCAAACAACAGAATTCCTGATCTTCCTTCGCTTCGGAGTCTCCTCGAACCGTGGGCTGTTGCAAGAAACATTGCTCAGAAAGGCGTAGACTGGCATTTCACCACCGATGATGCAAGAA
>CAYMWT010000506.1:0-1191 GCA_964394055.1 uncultured Oscillospiraceae bacterium | reverse complement strand
TTCGCAATGTTTACCATTGCTTTTTGGAAAATTTAACCCTTGATTCGCATTATAAGTTGTGTTGATCTGACGGATGCTTGTCGGATGACCGTTTCCGAACTCCATCGGGCCAGCTTACCAATGAAGTTAAGCATTACTCGAGTTATTCAGGGCAAAATAAGTGAAGAGGAAAACAGCGATGAACTTTACGGTGCTTTTGTCGATATGTATGAAAGTGCTCGCCTCAAGCATGATACATTTGCAATGAGCATTGCCCAAATGATTGGCCAAAAGCTTAATGATATGGGAGATTATCGTGTTGAAACGAAGCAGAGCAACAACAGCGAGAAAACCATCTATGTACCTGCGAGGAGAGATCGGTATTAAGCATCTTTTTGGCTAAAGTAGCATTCATTGATTATATATTATCTCTATAGAACACCCGGAGCGAATGTAAACGCTCCGGGATATTTTTATTTGGAGGTAAAATCAATGGAAGAAAGATGTCAGTGCAGTATGTGTCTGCGGGAGGTAGACAAAGAGGACCTGTTTGAGTTCGATGGCGAGTTTCTCTGCCACAGTTGCCTGGAGGAAGAAACCACTACTTGTGATCGGTGTGGAGAGCGGATCTGGCGGGACGATGCGGAAGGTGACAGCGATTATACCCTCTGCTCTGCTTGTTACGACCACTACTATGACCGCTGCGAATGCTGTGGAAGAATTGTTCACCGGGACGAAGCCTACACCTACGGAGACGACACCTACTGTGAAGTCTGTTATCATCAGAAGCAAGGGAGCATTAACGACTACAGCTACAAGCCGGAGCCTATCTTCTATGGGGACGGAGATCGGTTCTTGGGAGTGGAGTTGGAGATTGACGGGGCTGGTGAGATTGGTTCAAACGCAAAGACTCTTCTGGAGATCGCCAACCGATATGACAATCATATGTACTGCAAGCATGACGGTTCTCTGGACGATGGGTTAGAACTGGTTACCCAGGAACTTTCCGAAAAGCTCAGCAAGGAAGACATGGATTCCGTGATGGCCCTGCGTGAACTTCTGTTCCAGGCACAGGATATCGAACTGGAAAGTCAGTTCGCCTTTGGCTTTGCTGCGGGAATGATTCTGCAATGGGAAGCCCATGATGTTTTGCAAAAGGGTAATGTCAAGAGTTATGCGCAAATTTTGTAAGTCTCTGGTAGAAATCTATTA
>CAYMWT010000505.1:0-1196 GCA_964394055.1 uncultured Oscillospiraceae bacterium | reverse complement strand
TACGCTCTGCCCAACGGCAACTGCCTGCTGAAATTCAAGGACGACTGCACCGGCAAGGACGGCGTCTTTGATCCCGGTGAGAACTCCGTGGGCCTGACCATCGAGGGCGTGGGCGACGTGAACCTGCGTATGTCCATCTACTTCTTTGAGAAGATCAATGCCGCCGGCATCCGTACCCACTATGTTTCCGCCAACCTGGATGACACCACCATGGAAGTGCTGCCCGCCAAGGTCTTCGGCAAGGGTCTGGAAGTCATCTGCCGCTACAAGGCTGTCGGCTCCTTCTACCGCCGCTATAACCAGTACTGCACCGAGGGTCAGGATCTGCCCGCCTACGTGGAGACCACCTTTAAAAACGATGCTCTGGGCGATCCCCTGGTCACCAAGGACGGTCTGGTCACCCTGGGCATTATGACAGAGGAGCAGTACGACTCCCTGAAGGCCCAGACCCAGGCCATCACCAAGATCGTGGCCGACGACCTGAAGGCAAAGGGTCTCGACCTGTACGACATCAAGTTTGAGTTCGGCTACGACGCCGAGGGTAAGGTCATGCTCATCGACGAAATCGCTTCCGGCAACATGCGCGTCTACAAGGACGGCAAGTATGTGGATCCCATGACCCTGAACAAGCTGTTCTTTGCTTAATTTTGAAAAGGAAACAGGAGGGCCCTTGTGACCCTCCTTCCGTATATTTCGCGCATCTAGGAGGATAAACTTATGGGTGGTTTTTTCGGGACGATTTCCCGCAAGAACTGTGTTTATGACGTCTTTTTCGGCACGGATTACCATTCCCACCTGGGCACCCGCCGGGCGGGTCTTGCCTTCTACGACAAGGAGAAGGGATTCCAGCGCCAGATCCACAGCATTGAGAATACCCCCTTCCGCACCAAATTCGACACCGACGTGGAAAAGTTCACCGGAAATGCCGGCATCGGCTCCATTTCCGACACCGATCCTCAGCCTCTGCTGGTGCGCTCCCACCTGGGAATGTTTGCCATTGCCACCGTGGGCATCATCAACAACGCCGAGGAGCTGGTGGATGCCACCTTTTCCGGCCCGGGCCATCAGTTCATGGCCATGTCCAACGGCAAGGTGAATCCCACCGAGCTGACTGCCGCTCTCATCAACCGGGCGGACAATCTGGTGGACGGCATCCGCTATGCCCAGGAAACAATCGATGGCTCCTGCACCATGCT
>CAYMWT010000504.1:0-1196 GCA_964394055.1 uncultured Oscillospiraceae bacterium | reverse complement strand
TCACTGACCATTATGATATTGCGAAGTGTCCGAATCGGGGATAACGGCTGGTATGTTCCCGAAGACGGGAGCATTCACATTGACCTGTACGCCGGCGCCGACGGAAAGGGCACCATGCTGTTTACCGCCGCCCATGAGCTGACCCACTTTATCAAGGATCAGTCCCCGGAAAAGTTCCAGGCGCTGGCGGATTTCCTTATGGAGCAGTACGGCAAGAAGGGCGTCTCTGTCCGGGCTCTGGTGGAAAACCAGATTGCTAAGGCAAAGAAGCACGGGAAAACGCTGGATTACGATGGGGCCTTTGAAGAGGTCGTGGCAGATTCCATGGAGACGATGCTCACCGATGGAAAGGTCTTGCAGGAGCTGCGGCAGCAAAATAAGGGCCTGTGGCAGACGGTAAAGGATTATGTGCTGGAGCTGTGCGAGAAGATCCGCAAGGTGTACAAGAGGCTGAAGCCGGATTCTCTGGAGGGCCGGATGGTGGCCGAGATGAAGGATGCCGCCGAGGAAATGCGGAGGCTCTTTGTGGAGGGACTACAGGATGCTGCGGAGAACTTCACCGGGAGTGAAGGGCAAAAAAATACCACCCAGGAGGGTGGGGTGAAGATGTCAATCCGTTCTGTTAACGGAAACGATGTTGCCTGGATAGAAGAAAACATCATGAAAGAGAATCGAGGCGAACCTACCCATCAGTTTATTGCGAACTACATTGCTGAACATATTGGCGAAATGTACACAATCATTGAGAGTGGACAAAAGGTATTTCTCGGAGAAGATCTTCCTGGTGAATATACGCAGTCAAAATATACGCAGAAGATTCTGAAAAACAGTCCATCCATTTTAAAGGTAAAAAATCGGGCGGTCGCTAACCTTGGAGAAATGATCGAGATTGCTACGAATCGAAGATGGGAAAAAACAAGGCATCCAAAATCCAAAGATGCCAAGTATGGTATGTATAGGTATGACACACGGATCGGATTCCCTGTAAAGAATCTGAAGGGCGAGATCACGGGTGCAAATATTTATAATGCCGAACTACTGATTCGGAATGCGTCTGACGGTAAAAAATATCTATACGACATTGTAAGCATAAAGAAAGACACCACCTCGTCTGATTGGCTGACCAAGAAGGCCGCCAGTGCGGCAGCTTTCGCTACCGGACAGATGGGCGATGTCTCTATAGACAGTATACACAG
>CAYMWT010000503.1:0-1205 GCA_964394055.1 uncultured Oscillospiraceae bacterium | reverse complement strand
GCTTGACCGTGCCGAAGCCCTTTTCACCGTAGGAGCCGTCGTCGGTCATGAGATACAGGTTATCGGAGCAGGCCCGGAACTCGTCCTCCAGAATGACGATATCCTTGGTACGGAAGCCGATGATCACATCCACAATGGCGCCGGCCTCCTTGAAGGCCTTGGCAGCAGGCAGAGCAATGGCGCAGCCAACGCCGCCGCCAACCACGCAGACCCGCTTCTTATTTTCCACATCGGTGGGACGGCCCAGGGGGCCGACAAAGTCGTGAATATAGTCACCCTCATTGAGCTGACCCAGAGCGTTGGTGGTAAAGCCAACCTTCTGGAAGATGATGGTGACGGTGCCCTTCTCCCGATCGTAACCGGCGATGGTCAGAGGGACACGCTCGCCCATTTCGTCGATGCGGAAGATGATGAACTGACCGGCCTTGGCCTTTTTGGCAACGAAGGGGGCTTCAATGTCCATCAGGGTGACGGAGGAATTGAGCTCCTTCTTGCGAACGATTTTATACATGTTCTGATCCGTCCTTTTCAGAATTTTTTCTTTGGGTAAGGAATGCTGTGGGCAAAATGCCCGAACATTTTTATTATAAAGGAATTCAGTGAATTTGTCAAATACGTTTCCATATTTTTATGACATTTCCCAATTTTCAAAGGAAAAAGGGGCTGTCCTTAGACAGCCCCCAGAAGATTATTTTTCCTTCAGCAGATCCCGGATCTCTGTCAGCAGCACTTCCTCGGCGCTGGGAGCGGGAGGCGCGGGCTCTTCGGCGGGAGCCGCCTCTTCCTTCTTCTTGCCTACCTCGCTGAGCTTATTCAGGCCCTTTACCAGGAAGAAGACCACCAGGGCCAGAATCAGGAAGTTGATCACGGCGGAGATGAAATTGCCATAGTTCAGGGTGTTCAGAATCACGTTTCCGGCCTCGTCCACCACAGGCTCACCGAACAGCCGGGGAAGGGTGATCTTCAGCTCGGAGAAATCAATACCGCCCATGAAGATGGCGACGATGGGCATGATGATGTCATCGGTGAGACTTTTGGTAATGCCGGAGAAAGCGGCGCCGATAATGGTACCAACAGCCAGAGCCATGGCGTTGCCCTTCACGGCAAAGGTGAGGAATTCATCCCACCACTTGGGTTTCCTGATTTCCTTGCTCATAGATGTATCCTCCTGAAATTAGTTTTTGGGGGTGATGACTTCCAGGCCG
>CAYMWT010000502.1:0-1209 GCA_964394055.1 uncultured Oscillospiraceae bacterium | reverse complement strand
GATTACCCCTACAAAGTCCCCGGGATACAGGGAAAAGGATACATTTTCCAGCGCCTTATGCTCAAAGGGCGTTCCGGCGCTGTAAGTATAGCAAATATCTTTTACTTCCAGAATGGGATTCATTCTATTTCCTCCTGACGCGTCACGCCTTTACCGCATTGTAAAGTGCCTGCGCGCATTCTTCGGGATCCAACTGGTCTAAGGGAAGGCGGAAGCCCTCCTTGTTTAGCTCCCAGCACAGCTCCACGGTTTCGGGAGCGGCCAGGTCAATGTCATGGAGCAGCACCACCTGGGAGAAAACCTCCTGGGGCGTGCCGTCGGCGGCGATTTTTCCACCGTTCATTACGACCACCCGCGCTGCCTGCGCGGCCTCGTCCATGTGATGGGTGATCAGCACCACGGTGATCCCCTTCTCCTGATTCAGCTGTCCGATGGTTTCCATAACCTCCCGGCGGCCTCTGGGATCCAGCATGGCGGTAGGCTCGTCCAGGACAATGCACTTTGGCTCCATGGCAATGACCCCCGCAATGGCGATGCGCTGCTTCTGTCCGCCGGACAAGAGATGAGGCGCGTGCTCCCGGTATTCGTACATGCCCACCTGTTTCAGAGCGTTATCCACCCGTTTGCGGATCTCGGGGCTGGCCACCCCCAGATTCTCCGGGCCGAAGGCTACGTCCTCCTCCACCACATTGGCAACGATCTGGTTGTCCGGGTTCTGGAAGACCATGCCCACATTCCGGCGCACGGCCATGATCCGATCCTCGTTTGCGGTATCAATGCCGCAGACATACACCTTCCCTCCCGTGGGAAGCAGGATAGCGTTAAAATGCTTGGCAAGGGTACTTTTTCCGCAGCCGTTGCAGCCTAAAATCGCCACAAAGCTGCCCTCTTCTATGGTTAAATCCAGATCCTCGAACACCTTCACTCCCGGCCCGTCCTCCAGGCTGGGATAGGTATAGGCCAGATGCTGGGCTGAAATGATCTCGCTCAATGCATTTCCCTCCTACGGAGTCCAGCGACCGGCAGCGCCGCAGGGCAGGATCAGCCCGGAGGATCTCACAGGCAGGCCCAGCTCTCCCGCGGCGGTGGAGCCGCCGTATTTCTTGCCGAATACCACATCGGAGGCATAGCTCACCGCAGAGGGCGCCAGTCCTGTGGTATAGGAATTGATGATCACAAACAAGGGGTCGTCAGACAGCACCTTCACCA
>CAYMWT010000501.1:0-1210 GCA_964394055.1 uncultured Oscillospiraceae bacterium | reverse complement strand
TATTATAGGGAATTCTCCCTGAATTTGCAAGAGCCGTTTCCGTAAAACAGGCAAAAAAATGCGTTCCGTCCGCATTGACCTGTGCCATTCCGGCCTGTTCCCTTTCGGCCTTGACAAAGCGTCAAATTTTTTGTAGTATAACTGTGTTGTCGATCTTCGACGTGGGAAGGATAGGCTTCCCGGTTGCGGAATGCCTTCACGGAAAACAAAGGGAAGCACGTCCTGTAACAGAATAGGATGTGCTTCCTGTTTTTCCTTTTATCTTGTCTCAGACAGTGAGCGAAACTGCCCTTCCTGCTCTTCCAGAATGTCCAGCATCATTCCCGCCCCCAGCCGAAAGCCGTAGAGGAACATATCCTCCTCTGCCAGCATATTCAAATCGCATTTTAAGTCCTCCAGAGCCTCTGCCTGTGCCTTTGCCTCCGGGGGCAGCGTTTCCAGAAAGGCATCCATCTTATCGCAGTATTTCACCAGAGCTTTCTGGTATTCGCTTCCTGGGCGGATCCTTCGCTCCATGGGGGAGATTTCCCCATGCCATATCTGATTGAGTACATGCATTCTGCTGCCCCCCATTGCTTTCCTGACTGCATAGATAGTATAGCACTTTTATTCGTGCTTTTCAATTGGACAATTTACACGATATTTCGTGTCTCATTATGTATACTTTATCTCCCTTTTCACAAATTACAGTGATATAGAAAGGAGCGCGCCTCCATGCCTTTGCGTTACAAACTGGATGTTATGTCCGCATTAAAAGAAAAAGGCTACAACAGCACCCGAATCCGTGGGGAAGGTCTGTTCAGCCAGTCCACCCTGCAAAAATTCCGTCACCAGCAAGGCGTTTCCTGGGAAAACATTGAATCTCTGTGCAGGCTTCTTGATTGCCAACCCGGCGATATTATGGAATATATTCCAGATCCCCCTGAAAACGACTAATACCCTCTCCAATACGCAAAAAATCCCCCAGCCTTTCGGCTGGGGGATTTGATTTACCGCAATGGTGAGAAATTAGGCGAAGACCTCGGTAACAACGCCGGAACCGACGGTACGGCCACCCTCACGGATAGCGAAACGCAGGCCCTTCTCAATAGCGATGGGGGTGATCAGCTCAACGTTCATAACAACGTTGTCGCCGGGCATGCACATCTCAGTGCCTTCGGGCAGGGTGATGATGCCGGTAACGTCGGTGGTACGGAAGTAGAACTGAGGA
>CAYMWT010000500.1:0-1217 GCA_964394055.1 uncultured Oscillospiraceae bacterium | reverse complement strand
TTCATCGCTCCCAGCTCCTTTGAATTTCGCACAGGCAAACAGTTCCGTATGGGCAAAACCTACGGGGCTGTTTCTTTTTTGCAGATTCTGGCCCCGGAGCTGAATGACCGGATGCTGGCGGACTTTCTGGATATGGAAAGCTCCCTGATTGTGAGCCTGCATATTCAGTCGGTGGATCAGGTAAAGGCCATTAAGACGGTAAAGCGGAAGATTACGGACTTGGATAAGTCCAAAATTGAGGAACAGAAAAAGGCCGTCCGTGCCGGATATGACATGGACATCATTCCCTCCGACCTTGCCACCTATGGCAATGAGGCGAAAAAGCTCTTGCAGGATTTACAGAACCGGAATGAGAGAATGTTTCTGGTCACATTCCTGGTGCTGAACACCGCTGACAGCCAGCGGCAGCTGAACAACAACATCTTCCAGGCGTCCAGCATTGCCCAGAAGTACAACTGCCAGCTCACAAGGCTTGATTTCCAGCAGGAGGAAGGGCTTATGAGCTGCCTGCCCCTGGGCCTGAACCAAATTGAGATTCAGCGGGGACTGACCACTTCCAGCGCCGCCATCTTCGTTCCCTTTACCACCCAGGAGCTGTTCCAGTCCGGCAGGGAGGCTCTGTACTACGGCATCAATGCTCTATCAAATAACCTGATAATGGTAGACCGAAAGCTGCTGAAAAACCCAAACGGGCTGATTCTCGGCACCCCCGGTTCCGGCAAGTCCTTCTCCGCCAAGCGGGAAATCGCCAACTGCTTCCTTTTAACTACAGACGACATTATCATCTGTGACCCGGAAGCGGAGTATGCCCCATTGGTTGACCGGCTCCACGGGCAGGTTATCAAAATCAGCCCCACCAGCACCCAGTATATTAACCCCATGGACTTGAACCTGGACTACTCCGACGAGGAAAACCCCCTGTCCCTGAAATCGGACTTCATTCTGTCCCTGTGCGAGCTGATTGTGGGCGGCAAGGAAGGGTTACAGCCGGTGGAGAAAACCATCATTGACCGGTGTGTGCGCCTGGTGTACAAGGACTATCTCAGCGACCCCAGGCCGGAGAATATGCCGGTGCTGGAGGATTTGTACGATCTGCTTCGCTCTCAGGAGGAAAAGGAAGCCCAGTACATTGCCACAGCCCTGGAAATCTACGTCACCGGCTCCCTGAACGTATTCAACCACCGCACCAATGTGGATATTCAAAACCGGGTGGTGTG
>CAYMWT010000499.1:0-1219 GCA_964394055.1 uncultured Oscillospiraceae bacterium | reverse complement strand
GATATCCTTACCCTCGGTCTCCACACCCCACTCGTGGGCGATGCGGATGAGCTTCTCAGGATCCTTAATGTTGTAGCAGCCGTCGGGGCTGGTCTCATGCAGGGTGTGCATGATTTCCCGTCCATGGTCAGAGTGGGTGGCAGTGCCGCCTGCGGTGAAGCGCAGGTAGTTCCGGGCCACGATGCCGTGGACGTCGCAGCCGCAGATGCCCCGGGGAGATTTCTTGGTGATGCGGCAGGGGCCCATGGAGCAGATACGGCAGCAGGTGCCGCTCTCGCCAAAGCCGCAGTGAGGAGTCTGGTTCTTGACACGCTGCTGCCAGGTGTCGGCGCCCACCTTCTGTGCGTTTTCCAGCAGAGAATTTGTGGCGGCTTCCATCTCCTCGACGGTGGTAGTAAATGCCCAATCCTTCAAAGTGATTTCCTCCTAATTTTGATTCTTCATACTTCTAAGGTTACACATATGCACAAAGCGAGCATAATGTATCGATATTATTTTACTCTTTGAGGCATCAAAAGTCAATCGGAGGAATCTACCATTTCCGGATAGATTTCCAACCCCCCTGGGGGGATTTTTTGGTCACTTTTCACAGAAGCTGTGCCCCAGGGTTTTCCTGACCGGAATCAACTTTGGAGGAGACGTCAATCCGGTTTTCGAAAACACCTTGGCAGCAAGGCGTTTTTTCTCCCTCCCGCAGCCTCCGGTCATAAGCAAAATGCACCGAAATTTTTTGTAAAAAAACCTGTTTTGTACAATATTAACAGTTTACAAGCTTCTCATCTTATAGTATAATGAAATCCGTACGGGGATATCGAATGACGTACATTTAGAGTCTATTATGCCGCCTTCCGCGGCAATGAAAATGGAGGAATTACCATGTCTGTAAAAGTTGCAATCAATGGTTTTGGCCGTATCGGTCGTCTGGCTTTCCGTCAGATGTTCGGTGCTGAGGGCTTCGAAGTCGTTGCCATCAACGACCTGACCTCTCCCAAGATGCTGGCTCATCTGCTGAAGTACGATTCCACTCAGGGCAACTACGCTGCTCAGGGTCATGTGGTTGAGGCCGGCGAGGACAACATCGTTGTAGACGGCAAGAAGATCACCATTTATGCTAAGGCCAACGCTGCCGAGCTGCCTTGGGGCGAGCTGGGTGTGGACGTTGTGCTGGAGTGCACTGGTTTCTATACTTCCAAGGCTAAGGCTCAGGCTCACATCGACG
>CAYMWT010000498.1:0-1230 GCA_964394055.1 uncultured Oscillospiraceae bacterium | reverse complement strand
CATTTTCCAGAATAGACCCCAGCTCCGTAATAATGTACCACGCCAGCACCAGGGGCAGAATGATCCCCGGCCACTGGATCCCTATGGGAACGTACTGGGCGATCAATACCATGATCCAATCCGCAATGGCGGATACCAGCACCACGGCGATCATACCGCCCTTGTGCCACAGGCCTTCCCGTGCGGTGGCGCTATTCCACTCCCCTGCCTTGCAGGCTGCCGCCGTGCCGGAGATGTAGTCCAGCGCCATGACTGCCACCCAGGCAATCAGCATGACGCCCTTCCAGCCCAGGAAGGCACCCAGGGCCGTGCAGGCCGCTACAATGGCGGTCTTGATAGTGACTAAGTTTTCGTTCATTTGTAGTTCCTCCTTATTATCAGCCAACAGAGATGGCCTTGTTCTCCCACTTCTTGTAGGCATCAAAATACAGTTCTTTCTTGTTACCATTGTAGGTCAGCTCATAGTACATGCCGTCAAACAGTGTAGTGCTTGCCAGCGCTTTACTGTTCTGCAAGGTCTTACACATCCAAACGATGAAGACATCGTCCGGCGTAATCCTTTTGCCGTCGGTTTTGTCCAGATGCTCGTTGGCATACTCTGCAATGGTCTTCTTGCACAGGGATACAAACTCTTTTTCGTTCATTTGTAGTTCCTCCTTATTATCAGCCAACAGAGATGGCCTTGTTCTCCCACTTCTTGTAGGCATCAAAATACAGTTCTTTCTTGTTACCATTGTAGGTCAGCTCATAGTACATGCCGTCAAACAGTGTAGTGCTTGCCAGCGCTTTACTGTTCTGCAAGGTCTTACACATCCAAACGATGAAGACATCGTCCGGCGTAATCCTTTTGCCGTCGGTTTTGTCCAGATGCTCGTTGGCATACTCTGCAATGGTCTTCTTGCACAGGGATACAAACTCTTTTTCGTTCATTTGTAGTTCCTCCTTTGAATTATTCCACGTCCATATGGACATAGCTTCCGTCAATGGCATAGGCATACCGCAGATCCCCGCTCTTTACCAGGCTCCGGACATAAGGCAGCACAGACGCCGAGGAAAAGTCCTGTACGCAGAAATCCATAGCCTTCCCCTGAACATGCCGGGAATTTTTGACGGAGCCTCTCAGCTCGTCATTGTGGGGCTGACACCTCACGCCGCTGGAAATGGTAACAGGCTTTCCAAAATGCGCCCGTACCCGGTCGGCAGCCCGCACCAATCCTTCCTCCGGCTCCA
>CAYMWT010000497.1:0-1238 GCA_964394055.1 uncultured Oscillospiraceae bacterium | reverse complement strand
GCTGCGGCGGCGAACTCTGCGAGGCTTTTTTCTACACACTATGGCACCTGCCAGTCTGGCAGGTGCCTTCCTTCATGCGAAAAATTTGCATAGGATGGCTGTTTGCCAGACAGAACCGCAAATGAAGCCTCTTTACCGGGCAGCATTGTCGAGAAAATACGAAAATATTTCTTGATTGTAGCGGCATTATCTGATATAATTAAATCGTTTAAAAATTAAGAGACAGAGCAGGTCAGCCGGGATCCTCTCCTGGCTGGGCAAGGAGGAGAACTATGGGTGCGGTATTCTATTTGGCGGTCAGCTTTCTCGCGTCAATTGCGGGAGCAATCTGTGGCATTGGCGGCGGCGTGATTATCAAGCCGGTGCTGGATCTGTTTGGGCTAGACAGTGTATCCACCATCAGCTTCCTATCCGGCTGTACGGTTCTGTCCATGAGCTGCTATTCCGTGGGGAAATCCATGGTGGCGGGAGAAAAAATCGTGGATCTGAAAACCGGCACACCTCTTGCTGTGGGCGCGGCCATCGGAGGCGTGTGGGGAAAGCAGCTGTTCTCTCTGATCAAGAGCCTGTTTTCCAATCCCAGCGCGGTAGGCGGCGTCCAGGCCGCCTGTCTGGCGGTCATCACCCTGGGGACACTGATCTATACGCTGTTTAAGAAGCGGATTCACACCCACGCCATCCGCAATGCCCTGGTGTGCGTGATCATTGGTCTGGTGCTTGGGATCATGTCCAGTTTCCTGGGCATCGGCGGCGGCCCCATCAATTTGGTGGTGCTGTATTTCTTCTTCAGTATGGATACCAAAACCGCCGCGGCAAACAGCCTGTATGTCATCCTGTTCAGCCAGGCCGCCAGCCTGGTCACCACACTGGTAACCAGAAGCGTTCCGGAATTTCAGGTGCTGTCCCTGGTTGTCATGGTAGCGGGCGGCATCGGCGGCGGCATTGTGGGTCGGAAGATCAACAAGAAAATCGAAGCAGCCACAGTGGATAAGCTGTTTATCTGCCTGATGGCGGTGATCATTGCCATCAGCGTTTGGAATACATACCGGTATCTGGTATTGGGCGGCTGAGGAAAGCCGGACTGGCTTCTTTACCGGAAAAGTCAAGAATCAAAAAGGCTGTCTCACAACAAGGTGAGGCAGCCTTTTTTGGATGTTATGGAACCGAAGGAGGAAAGGAAATCAGAAATGGGTATCCCATTTTCCACACCAGACGTTCTCGTTATAGTGTCCCCGGAA
>CAYMWT010000496.1:0-1239 GCA_964394055.1 uncultured Oscillospiraceae bacterium | reverse complement strand
TGGAGGAAATGGATGGATAGATTGACGTTTGACGGCAATTTCTGTGATATTGCCATGTGCCGGGAGCAGAAGTGCCCCTATGATGGTTCCTGTTCTCAGCGGGAGGTCTGGGATAGGCTGAAAGCCTATGAGGACACCGGCCTGGAACCGGAGGAAGTTGCCGCCCTCCGGGAGCAGGAATCTAATTGCCCCGAAATCGAGGCAATTAAAGGGGTCGAAATCGACCAGGTTAAAACCGGGTGGATTCCGGTGGCTGAGAGGCTGCCGGAGAATGACAACGAGGTTCTGACAGCGTCCGGTCAGACGGTGCAAATCCTTTTCTATGACCATGATGACGCTGACTGGTATACAGTGGACAGTGACATCTCCGTGCACTTGTTTTGCGATAACGTCACACACTGGATGCCGCTTCCGGAACCGCCGAAGGAGGTGTGACTATGGAAGAGCTGAAACCGTGTCCGTTTTGCGGGGCAGACAACAAGCCGCATGGTGACATTATGAGGACAGAAAACCGGGGAGAATGGAAACATTGGTTCAACGGATGCATTCTCGGTGGTTTTGTAATTAGAGATGTTGAAGCGTGGAACAGGAGGGATGACAATGGCTGAGTACATAGAGCGGGAAGCGGCTGTGAAGGAACTTGACAGGAAGTATGGCTTGCTTTCTGGGTATCACCCGCAGTTTTACAACGGGTATCAGTTCGCTAAGAAAATGATGGAGCAAGAGCCTGCCGCCGACGTTGCGCCGGTTGTGCATGGGCGGTGGGATTCCTCTGGCAGGTACGAATTTACCGATGGATCTATTGCTGTGCGCTGTACAAAATGCGGGTGTTCGCTGCACGAAAAAGAGTATATGGAAAACGTATGGAATTATTGCCCCGTGTGTGGGGCAAAGATGGATTTGGAGGGCTTGCTGTGAAAGTAGATAAGGTTCTGCGATGCGTCTGCGCTGATCACGAACCAAATGGCGGAGACAGCGTCTACTTCGGAATGCCGCAGTTAAAGGTGACGGAAAACAACCTATTTGAACCATACTGCCCGAATTGCGGTAGAGGTGGATTATTTCAGTTCAAAAGCGCATATCTGGCTCTGAAACACTGGAATGAGATGCAAAATGAACTTGTGATGTTGAAAGAAAATCAATCCTACCCATTTATCTAAACTGAGTGTGATTTGGAGGAATGACGATGGCAAAAGCAAGAACACTTGGCTACCAGAAAACCGGCGCCACGAACGCTAA
>CAYMWT010000495.1:0-1247 GCA_964394055.1 uncultured Oscillospiraceae bacterium | reverse complement strand
AAGCCCCAGGTCAGCATTGTGGGAATTGGCCCGGGAAGCAGAAGGTCCATGACGGAGGAGGTTCGCCAGGCCCTTGCCCAGGCGGACTGTCTCATCGGCGCAAAGCGGATCGTGGAAGCTGCTGCCACGGAGGGGCAGGCCGCACAGTGCCTGATAAATCCTGAGCAGATCAGCCGCTTTATTCACGCCCACCCGGAATACTGCCGCTTCACGGTTGCCATGTCCGGGGATGTGGGCTTTTTCAGCGGAGCAAAAAAGCTGCTTCCGCTGCTGGGGGACTGCGACGTTTCCATTTTACCGGGCCTGAGCTCCCTGGTCTGCCTCTGCGCCAAACTGGGGACGTCCTATGAAGACGTGGTTCCCATCAGCCTGCATGGCCGGGAGCATGATCTGATTCCGGACGTCCGCAGAAATCCCCGGGTATTCGTTCTGGTTGGCGGAGAGAACGGAATGGGAAAGCTGTGCCGGGACTTGATAGATGCCGGACTGGGGGATGTGAAGGTCAGCGTGGGCCAGCGGCTCAGCTATCCCGATGAACGCATCACCCTGGGAAACGCTGAAACTTTGGCGGAACAGACCTTTGAAGATCTCAGCGTTGCCCTGATCGAGAACCCCGACGCCGCCCCGATCATGACCCCAGGGCTCCCCGATAGCGCCTTTCTCCGGGAAGAAACGATTCCCATGACCAAGAGCGAGGTCCGCAGCGTGTGCCTTTCCAAGCTGCGCCTGACAGAGGATGCCACTGCCTGGGATGTGGGGGCCGGGAGCGGAAGCGTAGCCACTGAAATGGCCCTTCTGGCACGGAAAGGTCATGTGTATGCCATTGAGCGCAAACCGTCAGCGGTTGCGTTGCTGGAAAAAAACCGCAGACGATTTGCCGCTGAAAACCTGACGGTGGTGCCCGGCTGTGCGCCGGAAGTCTGTAAGGATCTGCCGGTACCGTCTCATGCCTTTATCGGCGGCAGTTCCGGGAATCTCCAGGATATTCTTTCCCTGCTGCTGGATCGCAATCCCAATGTTCGAATTGTGGCGACGGCCATTACCCTGGAATCCGTGGCAGAGCTGACAGCCTGCATGAAGCGCTTTGCCTTTTCGGAAACGGAAGTGGTGTGTATGAGCGTGGCAAAAAATAAGAAGGCCGGTTCCAGCAATCTGATGCTGGGTCAAAACCCCATCTATATTTTCACCATGCAGGGAGGGAAAACCGAATGTGGTCTCTGTTTGCTTTGATCATTGGCTTTTTCATG
>CAYMWT010000494.1:0-1249 GCA_964394055.1 uncultured Oscillospiraceae bacterium | reverse complement strand
AGGATAATACCTAATTATCTAATATACATAAATGGAGGAACAATTATGGGGTATGAGAATTACCTGAATCGGCTTATGGAACTCTATGAAGAGTATAAAGCGTTTGATAAAGGGAAAATACCACTTTGTGCTGCCGAAAACTATGTTTCTCCATTCTCTATGCAAGGACTTATTTCCCATTATGAAGGAAAGTACGTTTCAGGATACATTCAAAGAGATAAGGAAAAGGATTTTATTGGCAGTGATTATTTGGAGAAAGTGTTCTTTCTGGCAGACGATCTTGCAAAAGAGCTTTTTCATGCAAAATATAATGACTTTCGCAGTTTGACAGGTATGAATACTGTAGCACTGATGCTCATGTCTATGATGGAACGAGGCTCCAAAATTCTAATTACTGATCCAGCATCTGGTGGACATGGGTCCCTACCGAAGCTATGTAATAATTACGGAATTAGATATGAATCTATTCCCTTTAACTATTCAACTATGCAAGTAGACTATGAAAATCTGAATAAGTTATTACTCAATAAGAATGAGATATCCTATTTGTTCTTTTGTCAATCCGACATTATTCAGCCACCTGACCTCGGTCAAATCATCTTGCCAAGCAATGTAGGCATAATTTATGATGCAACACAAACATTAGGATTAATTGCAGGCAGGGCTCTTCCGAACCCCCTTGATTGCCAAGATAATATAGTGCTAATCGGAGGAACTCATAAGACGTTTCCTGGTGTAACCTGCGGATATGTTGCCACAAATACAGAAAAAATAATTCAACAAGTCAGCCAAAACATTTCTCCCAATTTTCTACGAAATGTTCAGGTTAATAATATTACAAGCATATGCCTGTCTATGATTGAAATGCTACAGATCGGTAGGCAATATGCAAGCAACATCGTTTATGTTGCAAATGCACTTGGACGAGCACTTACAGAACGAGGAATATATGTAAAACGCATTTCTGATGAAATGTTCACAAGGACTCATCAGATTTATATTGGGACTGGTAAGTATGGCGTTGATGAAACATATGCCAATTTTCGAAAATATGGTATTACACTTAATAAACGTAATACCGCATACATCACAGGTTTCCGAATCGGCGTTCAAGAAATTGCGAGATATGGATTCGAAGAACACATTGATGAATTAGCAGAGTTAATACGTTTGGTGCTTGATGAACCTTATAAAGAAAAGGATATCTTAACTCTTAAAGCACATCTTGCCAAGTATAAAACAAATAAAT
>CAYMWT010000493.1:0-1249 GCA_964394055.1 uncultured Oscillospiraceae bacterium | reverse complement strand
GCATCACGGAAGAGGTGACGGAGATACCACGCTGCTTCTCGATCTCCATCCAGTCCGAGGTAGCAGCCCGGGTATTTTTCTTGCCCTTGACCACACCTGCCTGGGCGATGGCGCCGCCGTAGAGCAGGAATTTTTCGGTCAGGGTGGTTTTACCGGCGTCGGGGTGAGAGATGTTGGCAAAGGTTCGCCGCCGGGAAATTTCTTCAATTAGCGTAGACATAGTTTCCTCCAAAATTCTGTTTTATTTTTTCACAAACAAAACAGGAAAGCTATGTGGGCCCGTGAAAAAACATAGGTTCCTCCCAATCCAAACTCGAAGTGATTCTTACAAACGCATCCAGTTTAGCATATTATTTCCCGGTTTACAAGAGGGAATGTGGGTTTTTCCTCATTTTGTGAGGAAGGACGCCCATGGCCCCTTCTCCTCCTTCGCCTGCCCGGCCCACAATAGCAGCCGCCGGATATATTCTTCCTTCCGGCGCTCCACAAATTCGCCGCAGTCCTCCACTCCGTAGCGGTACACCAGGCTGCTCAGCTCATACATGGGATAGCCCATAACGTGGCCCGCCGTATGCACCACGGCGCAGGCCTGGCCGATGGCATGGCACAGAGCCATATCCGCCGGATCGGTCAGCTCCTTCGCCACGGCGTGGCAGTCCAGAATCTTCCGCTGGGCAAAGCGCATCTTCACCCTCCCGGCGGCCCAGTCTCTGGCAGCCAGCAGGGCCTCCTCCGGTCTATGCTCCTCCGGGTATCTGGCTTTCAGGAGCTTCACGGATTCCTCTGCCAGCTCCAGCGCCCAGAGAATCAGGGTGATATGGCTCTGCCCTTCCAGGAGCAGCTTCAGATCCTGCAAATAAGGGCTGTCCTTGCCGAAGAGGATCTGGTTGCCCCGTTTTTGTTTTTCCCTTACCTCGTCCTGCCAGGTCATATTTTCTCCTTTCATGGCTTCGTCGTGATGGTCGTTGGCGGCTTGTCCGCCCATAATACTACATTTGGTTTTGTATCTGTATCTGTATTTGTATCTGGATTTGAATTTGAATTTGTATTTGTATTTGGCATGTTATGCATTGCATAAAGTGCGAATGTACGCAATGGCATTTTATGCATCGTTATGCATTCTTTATTCACAGGAATCACAGAGCAAAAAGGCACCCCCATACGGGAGTGCCCCAGTGTTTCAAAAAAGCCTCGCAGAGTTCGCCACAGCAGTGGCGAAAAAGATAGGATCATTTTCCGCCGGGGCGTG
>CAYMWT010000492.1:0-1252 GCA_964394055.1 uncultured Oscillospiraceae bacterium | reverse complement strand
TCAATCTCCGTGGGATGGTTGTGGGTTTCGTTCTTAAACAGCAGCAGCCAAGGCTCGGTGACACCGTCCACGGTGACGTCGATCTTCACGGTGCAGGCGTTGATCTCCTCGCTTTCGTCCAGCTTCTTCAGCTGGCCGTTGGCCCGCAGGTGCTTGACGGCAATGGTGGCAAGATCCATCAGGCAGATGGGCTTGTGCGCCCGGCCAAGAGCGTTTCGGGCAGCGAGATACTCGTCGTAGGTCTTCTGAAGCAGGGCGTCCTCGAAATGCACATCGTCAATGATGGTGCCGAAGGTGGTGTGACGGCAGTGGTCAGACCAGTAGGTGTCGATCATCCGGATCTCGGTGATGGTGGGGTTCCGCTTCTCGGTTCGGAAGTATTCCTGGCAGAAGGTAATGTCGTCCAGATCCATGGCCAGGCCGTATTGACGGATGAAGGCGTCCAGCTCATCCCGGTTCAGGTCGTTGAAGCCGTCCAGGGTGGCGACCTCTGTGGGAATGTCATAGGGAATGGCCAGAGTCTCGGGGATGTCCAGAGAGGCCTGACGGCATTCAACAGGGTTGATGACATACTTCTGGAAAGCGTGGATATCCTCTTCGCTAAGCTTGCCGTAGAGGGCGTAGACCTTGGCGGTGCGGATCAGGGGCCGCTCACCCTGGGAGATGATCTGGATGCACTGGGCGGCGGAGTCCGCCCGCTGGTCAAACTGGCCGGGAAGGGATTCCACAGCAAAGACATAGGCACCGGGTACATCAATATCGGAAGAGGCGATATCCAGCTGAGGCTCGGAGAACACGGTCTTCACGGCGTAGTCGAACAGCTCACCCGTGATGTTCTCCGCGTCATAGCGGTTGAACAGGCGGATGCGCTCCAGTGTGGTGATGCCCAGCAGATTCTTAGCCTCGCTGAGCAGGCCCTGGGCCTCGTTTTGAAGGCCCTCTTTCTTTTCTACAAATACACGATAAACCATGGGGTTTTTCTCCTCCTAGCTTTATTTCAGTGCTTGTAATGCCCGCTGGCCGATATCAGACCGGCGGTAGGCGTCTTCAAAGGTGACACCGTCGGAAATACGGTAGGCTTCCCGGATGGCAGCTTCCAGGGTATCGGCCACAGCGGTGGTGCCGGTGACCCGGCCGCCGGAGGTGAGAAGCTGACCATTTTCCAGCTTGGCACCGGCCACATAGGTATGGGCGGCGGCTTCCTCTGTCATGGTGATGGGATAGCCCTTCTTGTAGGAAACGGGATAGCCCT
>CAYMWT010000491.1:0-1252 GCA_964394055.1 uncultured Oscillospiraceae bacterium | reverse complement strand
TAGCCATGCAAAGAACACAGCAATCAACTTATCTGCCGTAGTGATGATAATATAAGACAACTTCCTCCAAATAAAAGTGTCGTAACTAATGTGAAGCAGACCGCACATACAATTTACAACAATGGCATCAATTGCGGCGATGAAAATATAGCAAATCAGCGCCAGAATAAAATAAAGGAAGCCGTTTCCCTTATACAATACCGCAGTTACCCATGTGAAAAAAATAACGGTTAGAATCTGCTTAACTATCTGTTCTATTCCAAGATTGGTATATAATCCCATAATTAACCATGTAACAATCACGAGAACGACTTGTTTTCTACTGTTATCCCTCCGCAGAAGAAACGCACCGCTGAAAAAAATGGAACACAGTAGCTCAATGCCAACCCATACACCACTGACTAGGTACTCCATTACTTCCATCCTTTCCAGAGAAGGTATTTCTGCTTGTTCTCCATATAGCTTTTTTCCCCAACGCGAAGGGTAATTCCGTTTGTCAACAGTGCTTCTCTGCATTGGAATTTTTTGATATACTTCATGTTCACAAGGTAGCTTTTGTGAATCCGCAAAAATCCCAGTCGCTCCAGTCGTTCCTCCAATTCAGAAAGAGAAGCATAGAAGTTGTATTCCTTTTGCTTTTTATCCGGTGTCTGCTGCCGCATTACCGCGGTGACATTGTGTTGCCGCACCTCCAAATAAAGAATGTCATCCAAGGCCAAATTGATGATTTCCCCGTTTACTTGAATGGGCAGCGTTTCTTTATTAAGATTCTTCAAAGCAAGAAGCAGATTCGGCTTTAAGTCGCTGTCAATATCCCGCTTCAACACATAGCGGAAGGCCTGCACTTCGTATCCTTCCGGTGCATACTCAATAAAATTGGTAACAAAAATAAGCACGGTGTCACTCCGCAGAGTACGCAGCCTTCTGGCAATATCCATTCCATTGTAGCCCGCTTCCTCAAAGTCAATGTCCAGTAAAGCAATATCACAGCCGGACAGAATCTGGTCGCTGATCAGAGTCGCATCTGTGAAGGCGTGTATTTTTGCTTTCTTATCTGTTTCTGCCAATACATTTTCCACAATAGAGACCATGGCCTCAACCATTGTCTTATCATCATCGCAAATCAGAATATTCAGCATGGAATTTCCTCCTAAATAACGGCAGTATTCCGCTTTATTGCCTTCAATCATACACCCTTCCTCCCAAATTACAATGGTTAACTTAAAAGTCCTGTATAATCGTATCATATAAT
>CAYMWT010000490.1:254-1273 GCA_964394055.1 uncultured Oscillospiraceae bacterium | reverse complement strand
TATCCATGCGGACGGAGATCCGCCGGATCCAGCAGGAGGCGGGGATCACCGCCATCTACGTCACCCACGATCAGTCCGAGGCCATGGCCCTGTCCGACCAGATCATCATTATGGAAAAGGGCGTGGTGGCCCAGATCGGAACACCCCAGGAAATCTACTATCATCCGGCCAACGAATTCGTGGCGGACTTCATCGGCGAGGTCAACTTCCTCCGGGGAGAGCTGAAGCGCGGGGAAGGGGATCAGGGCACGGTATCCGTGGACGGGATTCCCGTACCGGTGGAAGGGGTTTCCCAGCTGCCCGACGGGAAGCAGTGCACCCTGGTACTGCGGCCGGAGGCTGCCCAGCTGGCGGACGCGGGGGTGCTGCCCTGCAAGGTGATCCTGTCCTGCTTCATGGGCTCCTACCAGAACTATCATGTGATGGTAGGGGACACCCTGGTGAAGATCACGGACTTCAACCCCAAGAATAAGAAGATCTACCAGGTGGGAGACAGGGCCTGGGTGGACTTCCGGAAGGAAAACGTCCACGTTCTGTGAATTTTGGGCACACAAAAAGCCGACCCGTATTGGGTCGGCTTTTTCAGCAAGAGGTTGTGTTTTTCGGCAAATTGTGATACCATAGCCTTGCAAGGCGCGCGGTCAACTCCGAAAGGAGGAGACGCTTATGAGTGTAGAAGCTGTGATTCAGTTACTTATGCTTGTTATTGCGGCGATCACCCTGGGTATCGTAATCCGGGACGTGAAATAGCCGCCCCCTAACCCCATAGCAAGAAGCGGCAATTTCACTGAAACTTGGTTGACCGTCTTCCCGCTTAGGACGGGGACAGCCTTGCCCCATGGGGGATCTAGCCATCCCCTGTGGGTTACCTATACTTTACCACACCCCGGCCCGAATGTCAAGGCCGGGGATTTTCAGCCTTGCGCAATTTGTCGAAGCGTGGTATCATAGCCTTGCAAGGTATGCGGTCAACTCCGAAAGGAGGAGACGCTTATGAGTGTAGAAGCTGTGATTCAGTT
>CAYMWT010000490.1:0-154 GCA_964394055.1 uncultured Oscillospiraceae bacterium | reverse complement strand
ACTTGGTTGACCGTCTTCCCGCTTAGGACGGGGACAGCCTTGCCCCATGGGGGATATCGCACATCCCCTGTGGGTTATCTATACTTTACCACACCCCGACCCGAATGTCAAGGCCGGGGTGCTTCTTTATATCCGGCAGCTACACATACTCATA
>CAYMWT010000489.1:0-1280 GCA_964394055.1 uncultured Oscillospiraceae bacterium | reverse complement strand
ACTGCCACGTACAGGGGGCAGGGATGTAAGCCCTTTTTTATTCATTGTGTTACGGGTATGTTTCGCCTTAGCGTAAGTGTTTGAGAAGCTGATGCTGATTATGTTTTGGTAAAAATGACAGTCACTGATAAAAAGGCCATTCTGCTCAAACATATTGCTTCGGCACAGTTTAATTTGATCTTTATATTGATAAAACTGTTTGGGGTTTTCTTGCTTTAATAGATTTCTCAGCGTTAGCAATTCTACGTTATTGCGACATAAAATAGAATTTAAACATGTGTTAATTTCAAACTGACTTGGAATTAAAATTTCAGCATGGCGATATTTAATTGTATCTTTCCAGTTTTCGTCATATTGATTGCTGTAAATTTTGCTGAAATTCAGGGATGCAAAAGCATCAACGCCGCTATGCAACTGAGAGCCATATCCAGATTGAGCGAGTTCTGAAAACCGCACACCTGGCATCTCCAATATTTTTTCTAAATCAAAAACAAAAAATACTGGAACTGGCATATTGGCGTTTCTATCGTTATCATAGCGCAAGGCTGGATGCTTAAATCCCTCATTGTGGTATTGAGTGGGAGTTAGAGGACGAAAATAAAACCTGACATAGGCGGCGGCCGCAGTCATTGTCATATCAATTACTTGACGGCTTGCATTTTCGTTTTTCATAACGCCAAGTTTCTCGGCATCTGTTCTGCTATACAATCGCCCAGAGGAGAGAATGCCCACAGCGTTTTTGACGTCCGTATAATGGAAAGCAAATCGAGGCCACCAAGGAACGTCCGTGCGTGTGTTACAGTTCTCCTCAATAATATCTCTGTAATTCATTCTGCATTCCCCTTCAAAGCAAAAATGCGACCAGCTCCTTCATTGAACTGGTAACCTTCGTGCATTACCTTGGTCTTACCGTCCTGCAACCGAATTTCAGACAGATAGCCTAAAGAATACAAAAGGGCATAAAGCACGACTCTGCGATGGTCAGATGAAGGTGTACGAAATACCGTTTTGCTTCGAATTTCATCCCAAATTTCAAAGAAAGAGTCTTCATCTATGAAAATTGGAGCATCCCAACTTTCCGATGAAAATTCCAATCCTCCACACCAAGTAACACAACATTGCTCACCCCCAACATTAAAATCGTAAGGGAGTATTCGTGTGAGGCAGATTATATCATCTTTAACACCGTCAAAAGAAAGATCTCTTGCATTAGCCCTCATCCAGTCCATTGTAATTTGGGGCTGTTTATGTTCTGGAGTACCCGTTTCTTTAAGTCCAAG
>CAYMWT010000488.1:0-1301 GCA_964394055.1 uncultured Oscillospiraceae bacterium | reverse complement strand
TGGTGAAGGCCATTGACAATCATAATTTCTGGCTGAAGGCACGCCATGTGCTGGAATTGCCATTTATTTTCATCGCAAGAAACAGGAGGATATCTTTATGAGAAACATTGAAAAGTACCAGTCCCTGCTTACCAGTGAAGTGGACGGCCTGCTGCTGACCAGCCGCTTCAGCCGCCACTATGGTGCGGAGTTTGACATTGCCGAGGCCGTGGCCGTGGTGAGCAAGGCCGGCTGCCGCTACTTTACCGACAGCCGGTACATCGAGTCTGCCAGCAACAATATCCAGGGCTTTGAGGTGCTGCCGATTGATGGCAAGGTGGGCTTCATTCAGCGCATCAACGAGGCCATCCGGGACTTTGGCATCACCACCCTGGGCTATGAGGAGGCCTACCTCACCGCCGGAGAGCTGCAATCCTATGAAAAGCAGCTTAACGCCAAGCTGGTGCCCTTTAACGAGAAGATTTACGGCTTCCGTGCCCAGAAGGAGCCCTGGGAGCTGGAGCTGATGAAGAAGGCTCAGGCCATCACCGACAAGGCCTTTTCTGAAGTGCTGACCCGGATCAAGGTGGGCATGACCGAGCTGGAATTGCAAGCGGAGCTGATCTACTGCATGTATAAAAACGGCGGCACCGGTCTGGCCTTTGACCCCATTGTGGTTTCCGGCCCCAACACCAGTATGCCCCACGGCGTAGCCGGTGAGCGGAAGATCCAGGAGGGCGACTTCATCACCATGGACTTTGGCGCGGCCTACATGGGCTACTGCTCTGACATGACCCGTACCGTGGCTGTGGGCTATGCCACCGAGGAAATGAAGACGGTCTACAATGTGGTTCTGGAAGCCCAGAAGGCAGCCATTGCCGCTACCAGGGCCGGTGTCATCGGCAAGGAGATCGACGGCATTGCCCGAAAGATCATTGCCGACGCGGGCTACGGTGAATACTTCGGCCATGGCTACGGCCACAGCCTGGGCCTGGAAATCCATGAGGCCCCCAACCTGAATACCCGCAACGATCAGCCCATGCCCGCATACGCGGTATGCTCTGCCGAGCCTGGTATCTATCTGCCCGGAAAGTTCGGCGTGCGCATTGAGGACGTGACCATTCTGACCGAGGATGGGAATATCGACATTACGGGTAGCCCCAAGGAACTGATTATTGTCTAATTTTTTCCAAGAATGCTATTGCATATTTCTTAAATTTGCGATAAACTATAAGTGGTAAAGTTTGCAAAAAATGTCTCCCGGAATGGGAGGTACCATAGGAGGATAAAGAAATGATTTCTGCAGGCGATATTAGAAACGG
>CAYMWT010000487.1:0-1301 GCA_964394055.1 uncultured Oscillospiraceae bacterium | reverse complement strand
CCCAAGGCTTCCGTGATGGAATTTATTCAGAGGAGCACTGAGAAAGGCGGTGTGCAGGTATGACCGGAAGCCTACAAATCAAGAACGACAAATACTATGCGGTCCTGAATTTTCGGGACGAAAGCGGGAAACGTGTCCAGAAATGGGTTTCCCTGAATCTCCCCGTACGGGGTAACAAGCGCAAGGCCGACCTGATGCTCCGCCAGCTTGTGGAGCAGTATCAGGGCGTGGAAGCTATTGAACCCATCAATCGTCTGCTGGGGCAGCACATCGCTATGTGGATCGAGAGCAGCCGTCCCCGGCTGGCTGTGACTACCTACAATCAGTATGTGAATATGCTGAACACGCATATGATTCCTTACTTTAACCCCAGAGGCATTACCCTTGGCAGCGTGACCCCTGGTGATTTGGAGGACTACTACCAGTTCAAGGTCAACGAGGGGCTGAATCCCAATACAGTGATAAAGCACCATGCTGTTATCCGAAGCGCTCTGCAATGGGCGTTAAAGCACCAGTACATCCGCTATAACCCAGCCGACCTGGCTACACGCCCGGCAAGAGCCAAGTATGCGCCCAATGAACCTTACTCCGTGGAGGAGATCGCCCAGCTTCTCACCCTGACCCAAAACGAGCCCATTGCCGTTCCCATTTTCGTGGCGGCTTTCTATGGCTTGCGCCGATCAGAAGCACTGGGGCTTCGGTGGTCGTCCATTGACCTGCAAAATGGGTGGATTCATATTGATACCACCGTGGTCAAGGAGAAAATTGGGGAGAACGTGGTGACCACAGTTCGGGAGAATACCACCAAGACGGAGTACAGCCGCCGGGATCTGCCCTTATGCGCTTATACCCATCAGTATTTCATGAACCTGCGAAGCCGCCAGCTTGCCCAGATGCAGATGTGCGGGGCATCTTACGACCAGCGGTATCTGGATTTTGTCTGTGTGGATCAGATGGGAACGCTGCTGCAACCGGATTTCGTATCTCAGAAATTTCAGCAGCTTCTGCAAAAATGGGGCCTGCGGCCCATACGCTTTCATGATTTGAGGCATAGCTGCGCTACGATTATGCTGTACCTGGGGTATACCATGAAGGACATCCAGACCTGGCTGGGGCACAGCAACTATGCTTTTACGGCGAATACCTACGTCCATGCTTCCCATGAGGAGCATCAGAAAATGGCAGAGGCTCTTTCTGAGAAGCTGCCGGAACTGATGGTGGGGGCAGGGACATAAAAAGCAAGGGTACACCGCCCTTGCTTTTTTGCCTTCGTATGTAAAATAATATCGCTTTGCAACTGC
>CAYMWT010000486.1:0-1307 GCA_964394055.1 uncultured Oscillospiraceae bacterium | reverse complement strand
ATTGGGGACATCTCCCATCAGACAAAAACGCCCATAGCGAACCTCCTGCTGTACACGGAGCTATTGCAGGAGGAAGCCTTAAGTGAGGAGGCCATGGGCAGCGCCAGGGCCATCCGGGAACAGGCGGAAAAGCTGCGTTTCCTCATTGATTCTCTGGTGAAGCTGTCCCGGCTGGAAAACGGGATTCTCACCCTGTCCCCGGAAAAGCAACCCATTGGGCCTATGCTGGAAAAGGTGTGCGCTGCCTATCGGCGAAAGGCAGAGGATAAGGGACTGTATCTGCAAGTGCAGCCTACGGAGGAAAGCGCCGTCTTTGACGGGAAATGGACGGCGGAGGCCTTGGGAAATCTCCTGGACAATGCCATCAAGTACACCCGGGAGGGCGGTATCACTGTGAAGACGACGCCCTATGAGCTGTTCCTCCGGCTGGACATTGCGGACACGGGGATCGGGATTCCGGAAGAGGAGCAGGCGAAGATCTTTACCAGGTTCTATCGTTCGGAGGCGGTGAAGGAGCAGGAGGGTGTGGGCATCGGATTGTATCTGACCCGGGAGATTGTTTCCAGGCAGGGCGGGTATTTGAAGGTTTCTTCGGAGACGGGGAAGGGGAGTACCTTCTCTGTGTTTCTGCCAAGGTAGCAATTCTTTCAAAACTGTAAGAATGTTTTGCGGTCCGGACAGAATGTGGAAAGAGTTTTATGAGAGAATCTGTATGCAAGGGAAGAAAACCCGGGCATACAGATTTTTCTTGGAGGTATACAAAATGGAAGTATTGCAGGCGAAAGACCTGAAAAAGATTTACGGTACCGGCGAAAACGCCGTCCACGCCCTGGATGGGGTTAATTTAAGCGTCAACAAGGGAGAGTTCGTAGCCATCGTCGGCACCTCCGGTTCCGGAAAATCCACCCTGCTGCATATGCTGGGCGGCCTGGACCGGCCTACGGAGGGAACCGTCTTTGTAGATGGACAGGACATCTTCGCCCTAAAGGAGGAAGCCCTCACCATCTTCCGCCGCCGGAAGATCGGCTTCGTGTTCCAGGCATACAACCTGGTGCCGGTTCTGAACGTGTACGAGAACATCGTCCTGCCTCTGGAGCTGGATGGGCGGAAGCCGGACAAGGCCTTTATCGACCAGATCATTCGCACACTGGGACTGGAAAAGAAGCTGGACTCCCTGCCCAGCCAGCTTTCCGGCGGTCAGCAGCAGCGGGTGGCCATCGCCCGTGCCCTGGCGGCGGCCCCGGCCATGATCCTGGCGGACGAGCCTACCGGCAACCTGGACTCCAAAACCAGTCAGGACGTGCTGA
>CAYMWT010000485.1:0-1309 GCA_964394055.1 uncultured Oscillospiraceae bacterium | reverse complement strand
ACGCCGTGCAGCTCAACGACACCCATCCCGCCATGTCCATCCCCGAGCTGATCCGTCTGCTGATGAACGAGGGCATGGGCTTTGACGAGGCCTTCAACGTGGCCCAGAAGACCTTCTCCTACACCAACCACACCGTCCTCAGCGAGGCTCTGGAGAAGTGGCCCCTGGATCTGATGCGCTCCGTGGTGCCCGAGATTGTGGACATCATCTGCCGCATTGACCAGAAGCTCCGTTGGGAGCATCCCGAGCTGTACATTGTGAAGGACAACACCGCCCATATGGCGAACCTGAGCATCTATGTAGGCTCCTATGTCAACGGCGTTGCCGAGATCCACTCCCAGATCCTGAAGGACGACTGCTTCAAGGATTGGTACCATGCCTATCCCGAGCGTTTCCAGAACAAGACCAACGGCATTACGCCCCGCCGCTGGATCGGCCTGTGCAACCCTGAGCTGACCAGGATGATCACCGAAAAGGTTGGCGGCGACTTCCTGAAGAATATGGAGCTGCTGAACAATCTGAAGCCCCAGATCAACGATGAGCTGGTTTGCCGGTTCAACGACATCAAGCGGCTGAAGAAGGAACAGCTGTGCGCCGTGATCGAAAAGCACGAGGGCATCAAGCTGAATCCCGACTTCCTCTTTGACGTTCAGGTCAAGCGGCTTCACGAGTATAAGCGCCAGCTGATGAACGCCCTGTCCATTGTGGATATCTACTTCCGCCTGAAGGAGGGCCGTCTGCCCGACTTCTATCCCACGGTGTATCTCTTCGGTGCCAAGTCCGCTCCCGGCTACGCCCGGGCCAAGGCCATCATCCGCTATATCAACCGGATCGCCAAGATGATCAACAACGACCCCGCTGTCAGCGACAAGCTGAAGGTGGTCTTCGTTCAGAACTACAACTGCTCCTATGCCGAGCATATCATCCCTGCCGCCGATATTTCCGAGCAGATTTCCCCTGCCGGTAAGGAAGCCTCCGGCACCGGCAACATGAAGCTGATGCTCAACGGCGCTGTGACCCTGGGCACCCTGGACGGCGCCAACGTGGAGATCGCCCAGGAGGCCGGCATGGAGAACGAGTATATCTTCGGCCATACCGTAGAGCAGATCAACGAGGCCACACCCACCTATCATGCCCGTGGCATCTACGATACCAACGCCGACCTGCGCCGGGCCATCAACACCCTGGTGGACGGCACCGTTCCCACCGACGGAGATCAGCAGGAGCTGTTCCATGCTCTGCTGGATGGCACCCACTGGCACATTGCCGACCACTACTATGTGCTGCTGGACTACGCTTCCTACCTGGA
>CAYMWT010000484.1:0-1318 GCA_964394055.1 uncultured Oscillospiraceae bacterium | reverse complement strand
AAAAAAGCCGCAACTCGAAATGAACGAATTGCGGCGGTTATGCGGTTCGGATATTCTTTTTGCGGTGATAGGGACGCTTCGGTAACGGCGGGCCATAAAAGCTGTTCCCAATTTTTGGCAGGGGAAGAATTTGCAGAGGTGCATCGTCCTCGGCGGAGCAGGCGTCCTGCTGCATCAGGTATTCCTCCCGAATGGCTTCCCGGATTTGTTTGATGGACGGCATAGGCGGTTTCCTCCTTTTAGCGGCGGCGTTTGCCGGTTTTGAAGTCGATGATATGCCCCTCAGTCACATGGGCATACCGCTTGATCTTGATTTTACGGCGGTTCTGAATCAGAAGGGCTTCTTCATAGCCCTTATCATCCAAAAACAGCCGTACTTCATCTCCAGGACTTCCATAGGGGGTGTCCGGGGTGAGAACGGTAAACTCGATCATCCAGCGGGTGCTGTCACGAAACCGTTCCACGGCTAAAATGTTGTGTCCTTTCAGCTCACGGGCTGAAATGTCCTGCATAGGCGGCTCCTTTCATCGTTCCTGTTCACGCTGACGTTTTTTCTGCCACGCCTCCAGCAGCTTGATAATGGTTTCCTGCATCCGCTGGGGCGTATAGCTTTTGGGGAAATATTTCCGAAGGGTTTCTGAGGGAATGGTGACTTTATCCCACGCATCCTTCTTTTCCTCGGACATGATGGCGACCATCACATCCGGAGAGAGTTTTCCGTCCTGACTGAACTTTTTCAGCCGCTGGGCTTGGGAGAGGGATGGGGTGGACTGCTCGCTGTCCATGGCGTCCAGAAGCTGGGTTTGCTCCTCCGGGGAGAGGAAGGACAGCTCATAGGCGGGATTAAAGGCGATTTTCTTCTCGTCTACCATATCCAGAAGGGGCGGGATAAGCTCAGTCAGGCGGATATAGCGTGAAATCTGATTGCGGCTTTGACCAACCTGTTCGGCAAGAAGTTCTCTGGATTCCTTGCCATCATAATTTCGCCCAACTTGGGCGGAATTTTTAGAGGGTCTACCGGCCTGTCGCTTCATGGCATCCAACTTCATCTTATAAGCAAAAGCCCGCTCGCTGGGGAGCAGGCTTTCACGCTGTAAGTTGCTGTCTACCATGATGATGGTGGCGGCATCATCGTCCAAGTCCCGGACAATGACAGGCATGGTTTCTTTCTCTGCCAATTCGCTGGCCCGGTGCCGTCTGTGCCCGGCTACCAATTCATAGCCGCCGTTGGGGTCTGGCCTGGCGATGGCGGGAACCAGGACACCATACTGCCGGATGCTGTCGGCGGTTTCCATCATGGCTTCATCATCCTTGACTT
>CAYMWT010000483.1:0-1322 GCA_964394055.1 uncultured Oscillospiraceae bacterium | reverse complement strand
AGCTGGTCTGCGGCCAGGACGAGGATCCGAACCACACATCCCATGGCCTGGACTGCTATGAGGTGGACAATAACCGGGTGGATGAGAAGCCCGCCTCCAACGGCAAGATTTCCTTTAACACTCTGGAGTTCGACGAGCCGGGAACCTACATCTACAAGGTCTTCGAGCTGAACGAGGGCGAGGCCTACGTCACCTATGACGAGACCCAGTACAATGTCTGGATCGAGGTATTCATCAACGATGCCAACGAAATGCAGGCCAATGTGACCCTCCTCCAGGGCGGCACACCGGTAACGGCCATGGAATTCTGGAACACCAAGGAAACCCCGCCCAAGCCCACGGAACCGGAAAAGCCCACCGAACCGGGAGGCTCTGACGATTCCGAGGATCCGGAGGATCCCGCCAATACCCGTCCCCTGACCGGAGACGATACCAACCTCCCCCTGTGGCTGGGACTGATGGGCATTTTCGCCATTGCGGTGATCGTAACCCTAATTGTGTTCGACGTAAGGAAAAGCAAACGGGAATATGAAGACTAAATAACCACTTCGAGGCAGCTGAATGATCAGCTGCCTCGAAAAATTTTCGGAATATCCGCAAAAAAGGGATACCCAGGAAAAACCCGGGTATCCCTTTGCTGTTTTGGAAGAATTACAGAGGCATAATGCCAAGGATCACGGCGAAGATCATGCACAGGATGCTGAAGCCCCAGACGTACAGGAAGGAAGCTTTGATGTGATCCTTGATGTCCACATCCGCCAGGCCCACGCCCAGCAGGGTAGCGGGCACCATGGGGCTGATGAAGGTTGCGCAGTTCCGGCAGACCACCATGGCAACGGCAATGGGCAGAGCGGCAACGCCGAAGCTCTCGCCGATGGCGATGATGACAGGCAGCATACCGTAGAAGTAGGAGTCGGTGTCGAAGGCCAGAGCCAGGGGCACGGACAGGATGCCGATGACCAGAGCCAGGTGCTGGCCGATGGCGGCGGGCAGGACGCTTTCAATGATACCTGCCAGGCAGCGAACCACGCTGGGGATGTCGGGAGTGGCGGTGCTCTTGGCGGAGGCGACCACCAGACCGATGATGTTGCCGGCGTCATCCAGCTTGTAGTTGAAGCTGGTGGTCAGAACGCCCATTAAGACAGCAGCGCCCATGAGGGTGGAGCACATCATGAGGGCGGGGCCGGCGTGGAGGTTGATGATCTTCTTGTGCATTTTGGCGGTAGCGCCGTAGTTGACGAACAGAGCGGCGGCAACGCCCAGCATGAAGGGCACATAGCTGGGGAACACGTCCCAAATCAGCATGGCGATCACAGCCACAG
>CAYMWT010000482.1:0-1326 GCA_964394055.1 uncultured Oscillospiraceae bacterium | reverse complement strand
CGTTCAGGAACTTGCCCGCGTCGTCACGGCTGAAGCCGAAGGTCATCTGGGTCAGGTCGTTGGTGCCGAAGCAGAAGAACTCCGCTTCCTTGGCCATCTGGTCGGCCAGCAGACAGGCACGGGGAATCTCAATCATGGTGCCAACCTCGTACTTAAGCTCCATACCGGAAGAGGCAATCTCCGCGTCGGCGGTCTTCACCACCACGTCCTTGACGTACTTCAGCTCCTTAGATTCGCCGGTCAGGGGAATCATGATCTCGGGAACCAGGTTCCAATCGGGATGACGGCCCTTCACAGCCAGAGCGGCCCGGATGACGGCCTTGGTCTGCATGGCGGCGATTTCGGGATAGGTAACCGCCAGACGGCAGCCACGGTGACCCATCATGGGGTTGAACTCGTGGAGGGAGGCAATGATGTCCTTGATCTGCTGGACGGTCTTATGCTGGGTCTTGGCCAGCTCCTCGATCTCTTCCTCGGTGTTGGGAACGAACTCGTGGAGCGGGGGATCCAGGAACCGGATGCAGACGGGATTGCCCTCCATGGACTCATACAGGCCCTCAAAGTCGGACTGCTGCATGGGCAGGATCTTATTCAGAGCGGCCTCCCGCTCCTCCAGAGTATCGGAGCAGATCATCTCCCGGAAGGAGGCGATACGGCCTTCCTCGAAGAACATATGCTCTGTCCGGCACAGGCCGATGCCCTCGGCGCCCAGAGAACGAGCCTTCCTGGCATCCCGGGGCGTGTCCGCATTGGTGCGAACCTTCAGACGGCGGTACTTGTCAGCCCAGGCCATGATCCGGCCGAACTCACCGGCGATCTCCGCGTCCACAGTGGGGATCTGGCCGTCGTAAATGCAGCCGGTGGAGCCGTCCAGGGACAGGTAGTCGCCCTCATGGTAGGTCTTGCCCGCCAGGGTGAACTGCTTGTTCTCCTCGTCCATGGCAATCTCCGTGCAGCCGGAGACACAGCAGGTACCCATACCACGGGCCACAACGGCAGCGTGGGAGGTCATGCCGCCACGAACGGTGAGGATGCCCTGGGCGGACATCATGCCCTCGATGTCCTCGGGAGAGGTTTCCAGACGAACCAGAACCACCTTCTCACCACGGGCAGCCCACTCCTTGGCGTCCTCGGCGGTGAAGACGATCTTACCGCAGGCGGCTCCGGGAGAAGCGGCCAGGGCGCGGCCCACAGGCTGGGCCTGCTTCAGAGCCTTGGCGTCGAACTGAGGATGGAGCAGGGTGTCCAGAGTACGGGGCTCGATCATGGCCACGGCCTGCTTTTCGTCGATCATGCCCTCGTCCACCAGGTCGCAGGCGATCTTCA
>CAYMWT010000481.1:0-1335 GCA_964394055.1 uncultured Oscillospiraceae bacterium | reverse complement strand
ACACCATGCAGGGAAAAGTAGAGATCTGCGGCGTGAACACATCCAGACTGACCGTTTTGTCCCCTGTGGAGATGGATATGCTGCTGCGAAGAGCCAGGGAAGGTGACGAAAAGGCCCGGGAAAAGCTGATCGAAGGGAATCTGCGGCTGGTGCTGTCGGTAATCCAGCGCTTTGACAAGCGGGGAGAAAACCCGGACGACCTGTTTCAGGTGGGCTGCATTGGCCTGATCAAGGCCATCCGGAACTTTGACCCGGACAAGCAGGTTCGGTTTTCCACCTACGGCGTGCCCATGATCGCGGGAGAGGTGCGGCGGTACCTCCGGGACAACAGTGCCATCCGGGTCTCCCGTTCCATCCGGGACGTGGCCTACCGGGTGCTGCAATGCAAGGAGGCCCAGACCCTCCGCCTGGGCCGGGAGCCCACCCTGGAGGAAATCGCAAAGGAATTGGCGCTTCCCATGGAGGATGTGAACCAGGCTCTGGACGCGGTCTGCGCCCCGGTCAGTCTGTACGATCCGGTCTATGCCGACGGCGGCGACCCGCTGACGGTCATGGATCAGGTGCGGGATACCAAAAATACCGAGGACGGCTGGATGGATCACATCACCTTGCAGAATGCCTTCCGGGCCTTGAACGACCGGGAGAAGCAGATTCTGTCTCTCCGGTTCTACGACGGAAGAACCCAGATGGAGGTGGCAAATGCCCTGGGCATCTCCCAGGCCCAGGTATCGCGGCTGGAAAAGGGAGCTATCTCCTCCATGCGCAAGTCTGTCAGCGTGTCCTGAATCATATTCGCCCTCCCCTGAGCATACAGTGAAGCAAACCACGGGGAGGGCGGATAGTTATGAAGTTTACGGATCTGCAATGTAAGGAAGTCATCTGTGTGGCCTCAGGCCAGCGGCTGGGCTTTGTCAGCGATGTGGTGGTGGAGATTCCCAGCGGCCAGGTCTGCTCCATTGTGGTGCCCTGTCAGAATCGGTTTCCCGGGAGCTTCGGACGAAAAGAGGACTTCCTCATTCCCTGGAGCTGCATCAAGCGCATCGGGCCGGATATCGTGCTGGTGGACGTAAAGCCGGATGACTGCCGGGCCCCCAGGCAAAAGCCGGGATTGGCCTTCTGAAATAAAAGGAATTTCTGAATTTTTCCGAAATTTTCCGGAAATAATACTTGCATTCTGGGGCGTATTCCGTTATAATGATTCGGCATGGGCTTACCTGCCTGTGACAATACAAACCACACACCCGGTGATCGGCCGCCCCCGTGCATTTCTGTGGGCGTGCCCGAGATGATCGGGGTGGAGGAAAAAACAAAAGGAGAAAATCAAAATGGCTGTCG
>CAYMWT010000480.1:0-1337 GCA_964394055.1 uncultured Oscillospiraceae bacterium | reverse complement strand
ATGCCGAAGAGGTCGGCGTAATCGTCCAGGGCCTTCAGCTCCGCATAGGTATAGCGGCCACGCTTGTAGCCGAAGAAGGGCTGCTCCGGCACCTCGTAGGTGTCCTCGGTGTACATCATGCCCATGTTCAGGCCCATCAGGGCCATTTTCCGGAAGAAGAAGCGGAGGGCCTCCGGCTTCAGCACCGCGTTTCGTGAGCAGTCAAACATGACGCCGACGGTTTCAAACCGGGCCTTTTCCCGGATGGCACAGGGGGCGATGGGATCGGGGATCAGGCTCAGGGCCCGATAGAATTCCACAGGGGCGGCCCAGGTCAGGGTGACCGTGGTACCGTCGGATTCCACCGTCAGGGCGTCTCCCCTTTGACAGTGGATCTCAAGTCCGGTTTCCGATACCTTCATGCCCAGATCCTGCCCCAGCTCCCCGAGGGCCGTCAGACAGTTGTCCGGCAGGGAGCCGGTAAGATGTACGTTTCTCAGCATAGGCTTGGTTCTCCTTTTCAGGTGGGTTCTGAAATGATAAAATGGGGGAAGAAAACTCCCGGCCCTATTATCGCTGATATTTTGTTAATTGAAAAGTATGTAATAGAGTGAAAAATAAAATTCGGCATATTGCAAAATTTGGACTGTAAAAAATTGTGCAAAATGTAGAAAACTGAGAAAAAAGCCGAAAAAAACACCCGATAAAAATTATGAAAAAGGTGACTTTTCAACACTATGAAGTGACTTTTTAATACTTTCGACTTCTGAAAAATATGCTATAATTATTGGGTCGAATGTGTTGCGTTTTATACATATTAGACAACAGCAATAAGAGAAGGGATTGAGTTGCAACATGTCTGAACAAAAAACGGCAAAAGCTGCAAAGCCGGAAAAGACACCAAAGCTGAACAGAGACAGAAAAGTCAAATGGACCCGCGACGATACGGAGCTGACCATTCTGGCCCTGCCGACCACGATTTGGTACATCCTGTTCTGTTATCTGCCCATGTTTGGTATCATTATCGCGTTCAAGGATTACTCCCTGACCGCCGGTAAGGGCTTCCTGGGCAGCCTGATGGACAGCCCCTGGGTGGGCCTGAAGAACTTTAAGTATTTCTTCGGTCTGCGGGACTTCCCCATGGTTCTGAGGAACACCATCCTCTATAACCTGGTATTCATTGTGCTGGACATCGCCCTGCCTGTGGGCCTGGCTATGATGATCAACAACCTGCACAGCAAGAAGGCCTCCAAGTTCTACCAGACTCTGATGTTCATGCCTCACTTCATGAGCTGGGTCGTGGTCAGCTACTTCGTCTACGCCTTCCTGGTAACGGATAAGGGCCTGCTCAACGCCAT
>CAYMWT010000479.1:0-1347 GCA_964394055.1 uncultured Oscillospiraceae bacterium | reverse complement strand
GAAGGATGCCAGGAGGAGCGGGACGCCTACTATCTGGATCTGGCTATGAATCCCGGGAAGTATGAACAGGCCCTTCCTGAGACAGTAGCCGAGACGGTTCCTGAAACCACTGAGGCGGCGGCGTGACGGCCCTCTCAGTCGCCCTTCGGGCGCCAGCTCCCCCAAAGGGGGGAGCCAAGGGCGTTTCTAAAAGATTTTAGAGCCGTAAAGGTATGGAACTACCCACTTTGCCTCTCCCTCTGGGAGAGGTGCCCCAGTGCGCACACTGGGGCGGAGAGGGCCATGCGTAAGCCGTGACTGAGAGGGCCTGTCCCGTACTATATACTATATATAATAAGGAAGATCTCCATGGAATTAACCATCTCCCTGTTACAGATTCTCCCCGCAGCCGCCCCGGAAACCCAGCTCACCAAGGGCCTCGCCGCCTGCCGTGAGGCCAAGGCCCTGGGCGCGGACATTGCCCTGTTCCCCGAAATGTGGAGCAGCGGCTACGAAATCCCCCAGACGGAGGATGCCCTCAATGCCCTGGCCGTGGAAGCCGACGGCCCCTTTGTCTCCGCCTTTGCCGCCCTGGCCAGAGAGCTGAACATGGCCATCGCCATCACCTTCCTGGAAAAGGGCGTCAAGGGTAACTCCCTGCGCCTGTACGACCGCCACGGCGTCCCTGTCCTCCACTACCGGAAGGTGCACACCTGCGACTTTGGGGACGAACGCATCCTCACCCACGGCGTTGACTTCCCCGTAGCCGACCTGGATACCCAGCAGGGCAACGTCAAGGTCGGCTCCATGATCTGCTATGACCGGGAATTCCCGGAAAGCGCCCGAATTCTTATGCTGAAGGGCGCCGAGCTGATCCTCACACCCAACGCCTGTCCTATGGAAATCAATCGTCTCAGCCAGCTTCGGGGCCGGGCCTATGAAAATATGCTGGCCATCGCCACCTGCAACTATCCCGGGGGAAAGCCGGACTGCAACGGCCATTCCACGGTCTTTGACGGGGTGGCCTACCTTCCCCAGCTTCCCGGCTCCCGGGATATGCTCCTTCTGGAAGCCCCGGAGGCCGAGGGCATCTATCTGGCAAAGCTGGACATGGATCAGCTCCGGGCCTACCGGGAGACGGAGGTTCACGGCAACGCCTACCGCAGACCGGAACAATACGCTCTGCTCACCGCCATGGAAAAGCAGCCACCCTTCCTCCGGGAGGACTTTCACCCCTGAAAGAAGCGAACGTCCGTTCCCAAAAGCGTTACAGCTGAGGTCAAGTTATTACAGTTTGTAACATTTACCCCTTAAAATTTCAGATTCATTTCAGAGGAGCACCCAAAAACTGGGAAATATTTCTTAAGA
>CAYMWT010000478.1:0-1348 GCA_964394055.1 uncultured Oscillospiraceae bacterium | reverse complement strand
GAGGATGAAGAGAAAATCAGGACAACCTTTTCCGTTGTATCTGTGTTGGTATGTGTTATTTCCTTTTTTGGAATGGGGCCTGTATTTCTGTATTGTAAATTAATATTGAAATATAATAATATAGAATCCTTTGTTATAGTGTCATCCGCATTTATATATGCAATTGCATTACAGCTTGTTCAGTTGTCAACTACACTGTTAAACCGAAAAAAGGAATACTCCGTATTGATGAGAAATCCTTTGGTTAATCAAATATCAATGGCTTCGTTTTCAATTGCACTTGGCTTACTTGGATTCAAGCAGTATGGATATTACATTGGTGTAACAGCGGGGCAGATCCTTACACTTCAACATATGAAGCGATACATGCCCAAAAGAGTTGACGTTGATTTTTTTACAATAAAAGAAACAATAGTAAAGCATAAGGATTTTGTAAGATATCAAATGCCATCGAATATAGCGATTCAAATCCGTAACCAGCTTCCTACACTGCTAATCGGGGGCCTTTTTGGAAATGCTATACTGGGATATTATTCAATTTCGATGAAACTTCTTAATATTCCTGTTACATTTATTGGTCAATCTCTTGGTAAAGTATTTTATCAGCGTTGCAGCGAGATGCAGAGAAGTGGAACCCAACTGGGCGACTTTATTTACCGTAATTTAAGACGAGCAATGATAATCGCATTTGTCCCAATGGCTTTGCTAGCAGCATATGGGGATGCCGCGACTGTAATGTTTTTTGGAGCTGAATATGCTGTAGGAGGAATAATCGTAAGAATCATTGTATTTAGATCTTTTTTTACATTTGTTTCAACAGCAACACAGGGAATGGATATTGTTTTAAGAAAACAGAAATATGCAATGAATGTTAGTATTGCACAAACAATTACCGTAGCTTGTGCGATTATCATTTCATATTTTACCACACACGATATAATCATCTGCTGTGTAATGATGACAGTCGCTTTTAATATTATTCAAATCATTTATTTTTGCGTTATGTTTCGTGTTATTAATATGCCAATATTTTATTATTTGAAGAACATACTATTCTCGTTGTCTGCAGTAATGGTAGCTGCTGAAATATTAAGATATGGATTCCTGCTTGTAACCGATTTGACAGGATGGCCATTTTTGGTTTATTTAAGAGGGTTTATGGTATTGAAATAACTGAAGTAACATGAGTTAATGAACCGAACCAGTAAAAATGGACAATAGACTAAACACCCCCTGATGTAGGATAATAACATCAGGGGGTGTTACAATGTCTAAGAGAAAGTACACACAGATACATAAATATGAGAATCTGATAGTAAACGCTCAATCACATGTACCTTGACGGAAT
>CAYMWT010000477.1:0-1369 GCA_964394055.1 uncultured Oscillospiraceae bacterium | reverse complement strand
AGGGCATCAGGCCCCGATCCTGGAACATGCCGGCAATGATGGTATTGGTGGAGCCTACCACCTCGTTGCGGACGGTAATGGGGTTATTTGTCTGAATGTCCGCCAACCGGTGATGGTCGATGATCTCCAGCAGCTCCGCCTCCTCCAGACCGGGAACGGACTGGGCAGCCTCGTTGTGATCCACCAGAACCACCCGTTTTCTCCGGGGACGCAGCAGATGGTACCGGGTCAGGATCCCCGCCACCTTCTCATTCTCATCCAGAATGGGGTAGCTGGAATGGCGGTACTTTAACACCATTTCCCGAACGTCGTCCACCCGGTCGTCCAGATGGACGCTGAAGATCCCTTCGGTATGGCAGATCCGGCCAACGGGCGTGGACTGGAAAATCAGCCGGGCCGCCCGGTAGGCATCCAGAGGCGTGGAGATGATCACCGTGTCCGTCTCCATGTTCCGCAGCTCCTGGTCGATCTCCGACTGGCACACCACCAGACATTCCACATTCATTTCCAGGGCCTTCCGGATCATATCCGGCTGGTGGCCGCACAGGACGATGCTGTCCTTGCTCTGGAAGGGCAGGTTTCCGCTTCCCTGGGGCAGGGCGATGATGACCTCACCGGCAATGGTGTCCTTATTTTCTCCCGCCTCATTTAAAATTCTGCCTTCCAGCACAGACAGCACGTTAAACAGGGGCACCTCCTCCAGCACGCCGGAGAGGCTCTGGGACATATTGTAGTTTGCAATATCCGTCCGGGACAGAATGCCGTACAGGGTGCCGTTCTCGTTTGCCACAGGCACGGCGGTGATGGCAGGGCACTCCTGGAGCTTATCCCAGGCTCTGCCTACGGTGACGCCGGTATTGAGCACCGGAGGGGTGTCAAAGTCCAGGTCCCGCACCTGGTTATACAGGTCGTAGATCCGCTTGGGCGGCTGGAAGCCAAAGCGATCCAGCACGATCTGGCTTTCGTCCGATACCTTGCCCAGGCAGGCCGCCTGATATTCCCGGTCGCCGCAGGCATTGCGCAGTGCCGTGTAGGCAATGGCCGCAACGATGGAATCCGTATCAGGATTCCGATGTCCGGTTACATAAATGGGATCCATATTTCGTTCCTCCGTCTTTCCTTATACTGTATATTAAACCGTAATTTCTCCCGCCAGGTTCTTCCCAAACAGATCCCGGATCTCCTCCGGCCCCATTCCCTGGCCGATGGCCCACATGAGCTTTGTCATCGCCGCTTCGGAGGTCATATCCCGGCCCTGGATCACCCCCAGCTCCAGCAGCTTGTTGCCCACCTGGTAAACCTCCAGGTCGGCGCTGTCATACAGGCACTGGGTGGTAACCACCACGCTGATGCCATCCTCCACCGCCCG
>CAYMWT010000476.1:453-1371 GCA_964394055.1 uncultured Oscillospiraceae bacterium | reverse complement strand
CCGTTGGAGGTGCCGGTCACGGCGTTGGAGTAGAACATATTCTTCCACACCACGTCGAGCGTCCACTGGGGCATGATGTAGGGGAAGATGAAGATGGAGCTTAAATACTTCCGCCAGGCGAGATTGGTTCTGGTGACCAGGAAGGCGAACAGGCCGCCATACAGGATGGACACCAGGCAGGTGCCAACGGCCAGATACACGGTATTGAGGAGAGGCTTCCACAGGTTGGTTTTTGCCATGCGGCTGGTGAACAGGTCCACATAGTTGACCAGGGTGTAGCCGGTGACCTTTCCCGTCAGGTGGGCGTCGATGGTGCCCGCGTGGATGGAGAAGGTATCCTTGACGATGGCTACGATGGGGGCGATGGTGGTGACCGTGAACACGATGCCCATGAGCAGCAAAATTACGTTATAAGGCTTTGAGAAGTAGGTGCAAAGCTTATTTAAGAAAATCGCCGCTCTGCTGGGCGCCAGTGTCCGGGCGCCTTTCGGCTGCTTCATAAACGCTCCTTTCCGGAATGGGAAAAGCGCCCCTGGACGCTTTGGGGGAGTTCCAGAGGCGCTTTCCGCGAATCCTATGTGCCGACAGTGGTGATTTGGGGAGAAAAGTGAGGAACTGGGGGGTTAACCTGCACTGTATTTGGTGAGCATCTCAATCCAGCTGCCCACGGTGAAAGCCACGGAGGCACAATAGGCGGGATCTTCCAGAACCAGCTTGCCATCGTTGGTCCACCAGTCGAAGCCGCGGTCGTTCTTGGCGGCGAACTGTACGGTGGTGCCATCCTCGGCCATACCGCCGATGGAGTGGTGATAGGTGGCCTCGTTGTCAGCGGCCACGGTGGGATTGGAGGAGTAACCGCCCATATCCTTGCCCCAGGCGGAGAAGCCGTCCACGGTGCAGGTCATGTAGGCGATGAAG
>CAYMWT010000476.1:0-443 GCA_964394055.1 uncultured Oscillospiraceae bacterium | reverse complement strand
GAGAGTTGTCGGTGACGAACAGGTAATGGCAGTAGCCATAGCCGCCGATGCCCTGATAGCCGTCGTCATAGGCAGCCACGTTGATGTTGTTCACGGAGACGGAGCTGGACTCTTCCACGGAACGGAGCTTGGAGTAAACCAGCAGGCCGAACTGATCGGTAGCGCTCTTGTCAACCAGGGTGTTGCAGATGGGGCCGTCATCGGTCTGGGCGTTGTAGCTCTCCACCCACAGCTTGATCCAGGCCAGGGCGTAAGCGCCGTCAGGGCCAAGGCCCAGGTCAGCGGCGTCGGATTCCATCGCCTTGATGGTGGGCTGGAAGTAGGCCTGCTCCTCGGCGGGCAGGGCTTCAAAGGCTTCCTTCAGCCATGCGGCGTAGGTGTCCTCGGTGAGCATGTACAGGAAGTTCTTGCCGACGATCTCGGAGTCGATGTCCATGAACAGG
>CAYMWT010000475.1:705-1375 GCA_964394055.1 uncultured Oscillospiraceae bacterium | reverse complement strand
CCGCATCACCCTGCCCATGGTGAAGCCCGCCATTCTCTCCACCATTCTGCTGGTCTTCGGCAGCGCCATGGGCTCCTACCCGGTGCCCCATTATCTGGGACTGACCACCCTGTCCACCAAGTACGTCTCCATGAACTCCAAGTACACCGGAGAGGCCAGCATTCTCGCCATTATCATGATGATCTTCGGCGTGGCCATTATGATGCTCAACCAGCTCTCCCTGACCAGCCGGAAGAACTACACCACTGTCACCGGCAAGTCCGGGCAGATTTCCAAAATTAACCTGGGAAAATCCGGCAAATATATCATTGCCGTTATCCTGGTGCTGCTCACCTTCTTCACCAGTATCTTCCCCATTATCTCCTTCGCCTTTGAGACCTTCCTGCCCAACCCTGGGGACTACTCCTTCCTCTACACCGGCGACTCCAGCAACCTGACGCTAAAATGGTGGGTCACCAGCGAGAACGTCACCGAAAACGGCATGTACGGTCAGAAGGGCATCCTCTTCAACGAAACCATCTGGCACGCCTTCGGGGGCACCATCCTGGTCAGCGTGTGCTGCGCCTTGCTGGCGGGCACCATCGGCACCCTGGTTGGCTACGCGGTCTCCAAAAACCGGCGGAGCAAATGGGCGAATTATGTCAACTCCATGGCCTTCCTGCCCTATCTG
>CAYMWT010000475.1:0-655 GCA_964394055.1 uncultured Oscillospiraceae bacterium | reverse complement strand
CTACACCCTGCTGATCATCGTGGGCACCATCAAGTACATCCCCTTTGCCAGCCGCAGCTCCTTAAACTCCATGCTTCAGCTGTCGGGAGAGATCGAGGAGGCCGCCATCATTCAGGACATCCCCTGGTGGAAGCGGATGGTGCGGATCATCATTCCCATCCAGAAGTCCTCCATTATCAGCGGCTACCTGCTGCCCTTCATGACCTGCCTGAGAGAGCTGAGCCTGTTCATGCTGCTGTGCGTTCAGGGCTTCATCCTGTCCACCACACTGGACTACTTCGACGAAATGGGTCTGTACGCGTTCAGTAGCGGCATCAACCTGATTCTGATTATTACCATTCTCATCTGCAACACCCTTGTGAACAAAGCCACCGGCGCAAGCCTGGACAAAGGGATAGGAGGTTAACCATGCCCACCATCAAATTGGAACATATTACCAAACGCTGGGGCAAATTCTATGCCGTGGACGATTTGGATCTGACCATTGAAGACAACGCCTTCGTCACCCTGCTTGGCCCCTCCGGCTGCGGCAAGACCACCACATTGCGTATGATCGCAGGCCTGGAAACCCCTACCAGCGGACGGATCACCATTGGGGACAAGGTGGTATTTGACAGCGAGCTGGGCATCAACATCCCCGCCAACAAGCGCAAGG
>CAYMWT010000474.1:0-1383 GCA_964394055.1 uncultured Oscillospiraceae bacterium | reverse complement strand
TGTCACAGCGCTTTGCGCTGTGACTGAGAGGGCAGGGGAGGGCTATCCTTCCAGCGATGCAGAGCGCCTCACATCATTCCTCCACCGGATAGAACCTTGGCCCATGATAATCTTCTCTGTCAACAGTTTCCTCCCACATGGCAGCGGGACGAACCCACAGACCTCCGTCTCCATACAACGCCCTGTAGACTACCATTGGCTCCATTGTCTCCGAATGGGTGGCAGTGCCTATGACTTCATATAGGTTTCCTTTAAAGTGACGATATTTGCCGGGCTTGATCTCCATAGTGCTTTCCTCCATAAAAATGCGCGCCGGGAAACTCCCGGCGCGCTTTGACTTGATACGTTGGCTTGATTAGTTGGGTACGTCGCCACGGGTGGCCAGATCGACCACAGCGTTGGGATCGAAGATGTTGTTGAACATGGTCTGCTTCCAAACCAGGGAGTTGCCGGTGACCATCAGACGCTTCTGACGGACATAGTTGCTGTTGACCTCCGTGGAGGGAGAGGCGGCGTTGCTGACAAAGTAGCGGAAACCCAGATCGGACATGACCTTGAAGGAAGCGCCGGAGTAGTCGGTGATGTCTGCCTCCCGGGCGTAAACCAGCACGTCAACGCTGCCGATGACCGGGGTGATCTGCTGGGTCCACTGGTTCAGATCCTCCTGAATCAGGTTGGCGTTGAACTTGCCATAGTTCTCGTTGTTGTAGGTGAAGCAGGCCAGGGTGTAGCCCTTTTCCCGAAGCGCGTTCACCAGGGTTCTGGCGCCGGAAATCTGTGCCTCCTGATAGGAAGCGCCTCTGGATGCCACAAAGCTGGAATTGATCCGGTAGCCAAAGATACCCTCGCTGCCAGTGACGGCCAGGGTAGCCCGGGCACCCTGATAGCTGAAGTCCGGATGCTCCTTCAGGAAGGTTTCCAGAATGGGCACAAAGTCATAGTCGCCTACCAGGGTATTGCCGTTGCTGTCCACATATTCGGCCTTGATGTCACCGTTGGCGTCTACCACCAGCTTGTTGGCAAAGCCGTCGCCGTCGTTCTGGGTGCCGTCCTTGTTGTGATCCGTCATGTACTCAAAGTAGTTGACCAGGGTCTCTGTGAGCATGATGGGCTGCTTGCCCTCGGGCAGGCTGATGTTCTTGGGAAGAATGGTGCCGTTGTTGTTCGTGGTGAAGCTGTCAAAGTCCACCAGCACATAGCCGTTGTTATACAGCTCTCCAAGGATCTTGGTAAACTCGGAGGTGGTGACAAAGTTCTTGTTGTACTGTCCGCCGAACTCCGCGCTTTGCTTGGCCTTGGCCATGTCGTGAATCAGCACATGGAAGCTAAGGTTGGGGATCAGAGAGGGATCCTGATGGATCACCAGCCGGCTCTTGGTTTCCA
>CAYMWT010000473.1:0-1393 GCA_964394055.1 uncultured Oscillospiraceae bacterium | reverse complement strand
AGATCATGGAAGGGGCGCCGCAGTTTGCCCCGCTGCTGGACAGCATGGGACGGCTCTCTCTTTCTGACTACAAAGCTAAGCTGATGAGCCAGAAGAAGGGGCTGAACGGTGTCCGAGACGATGCGCCCACCCGGATCAACGAATGTCAGCGTGTTCTTGACGACCTTCTGGGTATCGATTTTGAGGATGCGAGGAAAGAGGAAAAGTACCTGTCTGCGGAAAAGGAAGACCTGAGCCGGCAGCTGATATCCCTGGAGCAGGACGCGGAACTGGAAAAGAAGCGGCTGGAACTGAGGGAAGCAAAGCTGGAACGGGATACCCTGGAAAGCAGGAATCGGGCCCACCGGGACAGCCAGAAGGCGGCGGGGCCGGATCTGGGAAGCATCCGCAAGGCCATTGCCGAGGAAAAGATGCGGCTGGAAAGCGACAAGACCTTCCTGGAAACCACCAACCGGACGATTCAGCGCTGTGACAAGGAAATCCAGGACAGCCGGGAGGAATATGTCCGGGTCAACGGGGAAGCCTTTGCCGGGGGCAGCTGCCCAACCTGCGGACAGACGCTTCCTTTTGAGCAGCTGCAGGATGCCACCCGCAAGTTTAACGAGAAGAAGGAAACACGGCTTTCGGAGATCATCGGCAGGGCCAACCGGATGAAGGAGGAAAAGCAGAATTACCTGGATCACGCGGCAAAGGTAGAGTCGGGGATCCAGCAGCGCAAGGCCCACATTCAGGATCTTGAGGAGCAGCTGCGCACTATGCAGGAAAGCACTGTGGAGATCACCGACCTTCCGGAATATGCGGAGACAATGGCGGAGAAGGAGCAGCGAATCAGCGGCTTACAGGATGAAATCAACCGTCTGATGGCCGATTCCTCCAATGTCCGAAACGACATCCGGGCGAAGCTGGCTGCGGTGACGGACCAGCTCTATTTTACCCAGAAGATCCTTGCCAAAGAGGCTGTGCTGGAGCAGACCAGGAAGCGGGTGGAGGAATTGAAAGCGGATGCTCGGAACGCATCCGAGGCTTTGGAGAGCATTGAGAAGATGCTGTATCTGATGGAGGAATTCACCAGGTACAAGGCGAAAAAGGTGGAAAGCTCCGTCAACGACCTGTTCCGGCTGGCTTCCTTCCGGCTGTTCCGGGAGCAGGCCAACGGCGGATTGGAGGAACGGTGTGACGCGCAGTACGACGGTGTTCCCTTTATGGGGCTGAACAATGGCATGAAGGTGAATGTGGGCATTGATATCATCAACGCCCTGAGTAGGTTTTATGGGGTGACGGTGCCTCTGTTTGTGGACAACGCGGAAGCTGTGACCCGGCTGGAAAGCTGCAATGCCCAGGTGATCCGGCTGGTGGTCAGTGAAAAAGATAAGGAGCTGAGAATTGTATGAAA
>CAYMWT010000472.1:0-1424 GCA_964394055.1 uncultured Oscillospiraceae bacterium | reverse complement strand
ATTAGTACGCAACGCCCCAGTAAACCATCTTGGTTGCGGGCTTGCCGCAGCAGGGGCATACATCGTCCAGATGCTCCTGGGCGAAGGGGATGCAGCGGGAGGACATCCCGGCCACTTCCTTCATCTTCATTTCGCATTCCAGGTCGCCGCACCACATGGTCTTGACGTAGCCGCCGTTCTTCTCCTGAAGCTCCTTGGCCTCTTCCAGGGTGTGGGCGGTAAAGATGTGCTCGTCCAGGTTCTTCTTGGCCCGGTCGTACATCTGCTGCTGGACAACCTGAAGCTGCTCGGCAACCGCGGTTTCCAGATCTTCCAGCTTCACGACCACCTTTTCCCGATCCGTCCGGCGAACCAGTACACACTGGTCGTTTTCCAGATCCCGGGGGCCGCACTCCACACGAAGGGGCACACCCTTCATTTCGTACTCAGCGCACTTCCAGCCCATGGAGTTGTCGGAGTCGTCCAGCTTGGTGCGGAAGCCCGCCGCAAGCAGCCGCTCCTTCAGGCCATTGGAAGCCTCCAGAACACCGGGCTTATGCTGGGCCACCGGCAGGATCACCACCTGGACAGGCGCCACCTTGGGAGGCAGCACCAGACCGTTGTTATCGCCGTGGGTCATGATGATGCCGCCGATGAGCCGGGTGGATACACCCCAGGAGGTCTGATGGGGATTGACCCGCTGGTTATTCTTATCGGTGAAGGTGATGTCAAATGCCTTGGCAAAGCCGTCTCCGAAATAGTGGGAGGTGCCCGCCTGCAATGCCTTCCGGTCGTGCATCATGCACTCCACGGTGTAGGTAGCCTCAGCGCCGTTGAACTTCTCCTTCTCCGTCTTCTGGCCCCGGGTAACAGGCATGGCCAGCACGTTTTCGCAGAAGTCGGCATAGATGTTCAGCATCTGCTCGGTAAAGGCCTTGGCCTCCTCGGCGGTGGCGTGCATGGTGTGGCCCTCCTGCCACAAAAATTCCCGGTGCCGGAGGAAGGGACGGGAGGTCTTCTCCCAGCGGAGGACGCTGCACCACTGGTTATACTTCATGGGCAGATCCCGGTGGGACTGAATGACCTGGGCAAAGTGCTCACAGAACAAGGTCTCAGAGGTGGGACGGATGGCGTACCGCTCTTCCAGCTTATCGTTACCGCCCATGGTGACCCAGGCGCACTCGGGAGCGAAGCCCTCCACATGATCCTTTTCCTTTTGCAGCAGGGATTCGGGGATCAGCATGGGCATGTATACATTTTCCACACCCACCTTTTTAAACTCCGCATCCAGAATATGCTGAATGTTTTCCCAAATGGCATAGCCATAGGGACGGTAAACATAGATGCCCTTAATGGAAGAATAGTCGATGAGCTGTGCCTTTTTGCACACATCGGTGAACCACTGGGCAAAGTCCACCTCCATGTCGGTGATCTGCTCTACCTTC
>CAYMWT010000471.1:0-1424 GCA_964394055.1 uncultured Oscillospiraceae bacterium | reverse complement strand
CTGGCAGAAAATGTTCCTATCTTTTTCGCCGCTGCGGCGGCGAACTCTGCGAGGCCTTTTTCTACATGCTGGTGCAGGGGCTGTCTCGGGACAGCCTCTGCATTTCTTTGTTGACATTTTCGTCGCCATATTATATAATTTGATTATATAAATAGTTTATATAAAAGACAGGAGTATAAATCATGCCAAAGCAGAGAATCACAAGGGAAATGGTAGTGGACACTGCCTTTGAAATTGCCCGCAGAGAGGGGATTGAAAAGGCCACGGTGAAAGCCATAGCGGAAAGGCTGGGGTGCTCTGTGCAGCCCATCTACAGCTATTGTCAGAATATGGATGGCCTCAGGCAGGCGGTCGCCCAAAAGGCAGGAAGGTTTATCCGGGAATATGTGAGCAAGGCTGTTGACGGAAATGACCTGTTCCGCAGCACAGGTCATGCCTATGTGCGCATTGCCAAAGAGGAGCCATATCTTTTCAGACTCTTCCTGTTCCAGGAACGTACCGGTGTTTCCTCTCTGGATGACATTTATCAGGCGGAAACAAATCCTGCGGTGGCGGAAGGAATTGCGGCGGAATTGAATATTTCCGTTGCGGCGGCAAAGCAATTGCATCTGAATATGCTGATCTACACCATGGGAATCGGAACCATGTTCTCGGTAACCTCCGCTTCAATTCCGGAAGAGGAGATTTACAGTCAGCAGGAACAGGCTTATCAGGCGTTTTTAAAGAGTGTAAAGGAGAATATGGATCATGAATAAGGACTTTTTGGTTGCTTATAAAAGCGTAACAGGCTTCACAGAGCAGTACGCCCGGTGGATTGCGGAGGAGCTGGGTTGTGAAGCGGTGGAACTGGAAAAGGTAACGGCAAATACTCTGACAGGGTATCACACCATTATCTTCGGCGGACGATTTCATGCAGGAATGGTTGACGGATTGAAGAAAGGGAAGGAATTGTTTGAGGAAAGCGGCGCGCAAAGATTGATTGTCTTCGCCACCGGGGCCACGCCCGACACACAAACGGAGATGATAGATGAGGCGTGGAAGAACAATCTGACAGAGGAGGAGCGGAACCGCATTCCTCATTTTTATATGGAAAGCGGTCTGCGGTATGACAATATGCCTCTGGGAGATAAGCTGATGCTGAAAGTCTTTGGCGCAATGGTAAGGAGAAAAAAGGAGAAAACAGAATATGAGGAAGCAATGGCAGAAGCGCTTGGGACGGCCTATGACCATTCTTCAAGGGAAAAGATAAAGCCGCTTTTGAATTGCGTGGCGAATATCGGATAGAGTGAACAAGCACCACAATGGGGAAATGGCTGTGTAAAAAGAAAAGGAAAAAAGTAGAAAAAAGGTATTGACAAACAAAGCCTGATATGCTAATATATGCAAGCTGTCCGCGAGAGCGGGAAGCGGCCCATGAAAAACCA
>CAYMWT010000470.1:0-1434 GCA_964394055.1 uncultured Oscillospiraceae bacterium | reverse complement strand
ACCACCCCTTTTTCGGGAAGGCTGGAGATACACGCTTTGCCCTGGCCCATAACGGGGTACTGGGCAACGATAAACTTCTTCGTAAAAAGAAAAAGCTGCCTGTTACACGAATCGAAACAGACAGCTATGTGGCGGTTCAGCTTCTGGAACGGTATGGGGAGCTATCCATCAAAAGCTTACAGGCTATGGCAGAGGACTTGGAGGGAACATTCACCTTTACCGTCCTATCCGATAAGGACGAGCTGTATTTTGTCATGGGGAATAATCCTATGTGCATCTACCACTTCCCGGCATTGGGCATCTACGTCTATGCCAGCACGGAAGCCATCCTTTTAAGGGCACTTCATAAGCTCTCCTTCCTGACTGGGAAGCAGGAGAAGGTTCACATCTTCTGCGGTGACATTCTGCGTATCGACTCCAGGGGCAGAATCACCCAAAGTACCTTTGATGATAGCAAGATTGCCCCAAGCTATAGCTCTGCATGGAGTTACTGGCCGGGGTATGGCTGCTGCCATGAAGATACCTACCTGTCTGACCTTAAAGCGGTAGCATCCTGCTATGGAATCTATCCAGAGGACGTGGATGCCCTGCTCAGGGATGGTGTCTCCATGGAGGAAATTGAAGAGTATATCTACTGTGGTTAAGGAGGAAAAATGTGGTTCAGAAAACATAAGCAGGGATGCTATTATCCCTATCGGCACAAGAAACTTTACATTAAGCCCTTGAATATCTGGGTGAACTATCTATGGAAATCGTCCCACTAGGGTACACCCTATTGGCACAGAAAAACAGGCCTCAAAAGTGTGCCAATAGGGTTGGTTTTCGAGTTTTGGCATATGCCACTTAAAACAGGGGCCCTAATGAGAATCGGAGGTGAGATTTTGAAAGTAGGCTATGTTCGTGTCAGCACCCAGGGGCAAAACACAGCCCGACAGGAAGTGCTGATGCAGGAGCTTGGGGTGGAGATGGTCTTCATTGACCGCATGAGCGGAAAGAATACAGACAGACCGGAACTGAAAAAGATGCTGGGTTTCGTTCGGAAGGGAGATGCCATTGTGGTGGAGAGCATCAGCCGGTTTGCCAGGAACACCCGTGACCTGTTGGAGCTGGTAGAAAAGCTTCAGGAAAAACAGGTGGAGTTTATCTCCAAGAAGGAAGCCATTGATACCACCACACCCAGCGGTAAATTTATGCTGACGATCTTCGGGGCTGTGGCTGAGCTGGAACGGGAGTACATACTACAGCGGCAGCAGGAGGGTATTGCTATAGCGAAAGAACGTGGCGTGTACACCGGACGCAAGCCCATTGAGAGGACTGAGTTTCAAAGCGTGGTCAATTTATGGCAGAGCGGAGGAATCACCGCCGCCGAGGCCATGCGACGGCTGGACATGAGTCCCAGCACATTTTATAGGAAAGTGAGGAACGGAAGATGAA
>CAYMWT010000469.1:0-1435 GCA_964394055.1 uncultured Oscillospiraceae bacterium | reverse complement strand
GTATATCAATTTTGTCCTTCATTTCCTGTGTGTAGCAGCTATAGGCCATATATTACATTTGCACCTGAAAAAAGTCTTTATACGCCTTTTTTAACATTTCTCAAGCCTGATCGTAGGCCTCTAAAAATTTCTGCCATTCCAATGCTGCTTTGTAGTTGGGCGTTCCAGCATAGCCTTGAAGGGAGATCATATCGCTGGAGACAATACTGCCGCTTGAATCTGCCTCACAAGTTGGTATTGTATTCGAATAACTGCCAATTTTCATATTCTGCAAGCTGAGTACATATACCGTAGCGCATCCTACCAGCAGAAGTGCTAACGTAATCACTGCTGCAATTAACAGTGTCCTACGAATCGAAATGTGTCTTTGGGAGGAAGCGTTGTTGCAGTATGCTTCTAGAACATATTTATCCTTAATGGAGCCAATCGTTTCCAGCAATTCCATAGTAGTCATTGCAGCCCCTCTCTTTCCAGCCGTTTTCGCAGCTTCCCTCGGATTCTATGAAGCATGGCAGTGACCTTACTCTGCGAAAAACCAAATCTGTCGGCAATTTCCTGCGTGGTATCCAGGTACCAATAGCGGCACACGAAAACCTTCCGCTCCGTTTCCGTCAATGCTTCCAGAAAACTGTTGACGCAGTATAGGACTTCCTTTTTAGCATATATCTTTTCCGGGTTTTCTCCGCCGGGAAGGCATTCTTCCAGTTCATCCAGGCTCAAGGCAACTTCCCCGCCGCCTCTCTTATAGGCATTGCGGGCTTTCCAGCGATCAAGGGATATATAACGAGTGAGTTTACCGAGGAAGGCTGACAAGGCGTTAGGACGTCGGGGCGGCATATTATTCCACGCTGCCAAGTATGTATCATTTACACTTTCCTCAGAATCCTCCTTATTCGACAGGATATTGAAAGCAATTCTGTAGCAGTAGCTTCCGTATTTCGCTGCGGTCTGGGAAATAGCTGTTTCCGAACGGTCAAAATATAAATCCATAATTTCGTTATCATCCATGGGATACCTCCATTGTGTTTGTAATTCCCTTCACTTATCTAGTAGAAGAAAATTTACTTTCCTTGCGCTTTTTCTGCAAAAAGCTTTTATTCAGGTACAAAAATTCTTACATCCTGCTGATCGCTTTATTCTACTATGGATAAACTGGTTCATGCGTAATGATGTTGCCTATGTATTATTTTTCATCGAGGGCCTTACGGATCTTATTTAGCGCCCGATTCTTTGCCTGATTAACCGCCTGTCTACTGATGTTTAGCTGCTGCGCAATTTCTTCTATAGAGTATTCATCCACGAAGATCTGCTGAAGTATTACTTTTTCACGCTCGGACAGCTTGTTTCCCAACGGAAAATATAAGGAAATATCTACGCTATCTATAATGGTCCCCAGGAAATGGACCACATCTTCCAAATTAATCGTGAACATGGT
>CAYMWT010000468.1:0-1445 GCA_964394055.1 uncultured Oscillospiraceae bacterium | reverse complement strand
CTTCCAGCACGCACAGCAGATCGCCTTCCTTGACGGCCTGACCGGCGGTGACGGCAACCTTCAGAATGGTACCGGGCATGGGAGCGGTGACAGCCTCACCGGCCACGGGGGCGGGAGCAGCCACGGGGGCGGGAGCAGCCGCGGGAGCGGGGGCAGCTACGGGAGCGGGGGCGGCCACGGGAGCGGCGGCCACGGCAGTACCGCCAATGACGGCCAGAGCAGCGCCGGTGTCAACGGATGCGCCCTTGCTCACAGGCACAGCGGTCACGGTGCCGTCGCAGGGAGCGTAGATTTCGTTCTCCATCTTCATGGCTTCCAGCACGCAGATCAGCTGGCCCTTGGTCACGTTCTGACCGACGGAGACAGCCACCTTCAAAATGGTGCCGGGCATGGGAGCGGAAACGGTCTCACCGCCGGTGACATTCACGGCGGGAGCAGCGGGAGCGGCAGGAGCAGCAGCCACAGGGGCGGCAGCCACGGGAGCAGCGGCTACAGGGGCGGCAGCGGGAGCGTTGGCAGCATACTCGTCCAGCAGCATGGCCTTACCGGCTTCGACCTCCACCTCGTAGGTGCGGCCGTTCAGGGTCACTTTGTATTTCATAATTTACTTGACCTCCTTGATGGAAATGAAGCGCAGCTCGTTGAGGGGCTTGCCCATTTTGTTGGCTACGATGGCCATAAGCATGGCAGCGGTCTTGGGGGGAACGTCATAGAGCTTGACCTGACCGGCGGTGCCGGGGGCCAGAGGCGCTGCCTGGGGTGCCTGGGGAGCAGCCACAGGAACGGCAGCCACGGCAGCGGTAGCGGCGGCAGCGTTCTTGCTGGTCTTCTTTTCCTTGGCAACAAAATACTTGCCCATGGCAACGATGACGCCCATCAGCAGGATCAGGCCAAAGAATACCACAGCGTAGCCCAGAAGAGCCACGACGGCGGCATCCAGGATCCCGATGTCGTCCAGAGCGGAAGCTAACATCATAGTGTTACCTCCTCTTAGCACTCAACGATGGAGTAGGTGCCCACGTTCTCTTCCTTGGCCTTCCGTGCCTCCAGGAACTTCTCAGCCAGGTTGGGGAAGGCGATGTAGCTCAGCACATCCTCGTCGGTCTTGGCGAGATCCCCTAATTTCTTCCGGGTGTCCTCCACCACGGGCTTCAGGGTGTCGGCATAACGGCCCTCCAGGGGCTTCTCGTCACCCAGGATCTGCTTCTGGATCTCAGGGTTGATGGGAGCGGGAGTACGGCCGTACTCACCGCGGCAGTAGGCCTTGATTTCCTTGGAGACGGACTTGTAGCGCTGGCCGTCCAGCACGTTCCGGACAGCCTGGACGCCGACCATCTGAGAGGTGGGGGTGACCAGGGGAGGATAGCCCATATCGGCACGAACCTTGGGAGTCTCCACCAGAACCTCGTCGAACCGGTCAAGGGCGTTCACCTGCTTGAGCTGGC
>CAYMWT010000467.1:0-1450 GCA_964394055.1 uncultured Oscillospiraceae bacterium | reverse complement strand
ATGGAACGAATGCGATCAATGAAGTAAATCGCTTCTCCAATGCGTATCGTAGCCATGGAGCTTCATCTTGTGATACATGCCCTTTCTGTATACACTTTTTAACTAGTATATCAATCTGTTTCACACTATTCTCTCCGCCTTTATCAGTATAATATGTGTTATCATTCATTTCTACAATTCATGCACAACTGCTATTTTTTTGACGCAAAACAGACTCGTTTGAAATACCTTGATAGAAAATTACCGGAGTAAATCTATAGCAGTTTCAGTGTATCTGCCATAACATTTAAGGATACCCCAAGATTTCCTGCGACCTCTAAATTATTCATCTTAATCAAAATGGTAACCGTATCCTCTGCCAGCACGAACTGAGCATCGATCATGTGATTATCTGCATTGGTTCCTCCCATGCCGCCCCTGTGATCTTCCAAAAGATTATTCTCTGGGAAAGAATCTCTGACCCATAATTGTGCCGTTGCAAGATTGCCTGTGTCCATCTTTCGTATCCACAATTGGGCCCCTTCATTTTTTGTATTTTTCCACATGCTTACATAATCACCATTGACGGAACTGCTTATAAACTCCCAATCCTCATGGAAACATCATCCTCTTGCGGTGCTATATAAAAGAGAACTGCTGAATGAAATCAGCATCATCTGCTTTTTGCGTTTCTAAGGAATTTTGATAACGATATGCAATATTGAAGATTTCATCAATGGATTCAAACAAGTGGGTATAGTCATATTTTGCATTGTCAGGGAACGAATCCAGAATTCTTTTCCTATAATCGGCATTAGTCCATTGCGCTACTTGTTGTCTCTTCTTTTGTGGTTTTCTCCTAAAAAATCTTAGGCACAGCGATAGCATCACTACAAAAAATAAGACTTTATATGCCCAAGGCATTGTATGGAAATTTTTACTCACTGCCTGTAGGTAACCGTTCATTTTCCTACCCTCGCTTCCGGCCTTATATGTTGTTTCTGTTCGTCAGGTCAGAGGTTTGCCGCCGCGTTCCTTCAGATTCCGCCTCACGGCGGACACCCTTGGCTTTGGCTGTATTCTTCCCGCTGCCAGACAGATTCGGGTCTTTCACCCGCTAGAACGTGCGCTCACCGGGCGCACATAAAAGTAGCCACGAACTATGCTAAAAAGCGTAGTCCGTGGCTGTCATTATTTATTCATTCATGGTTAATCGCAACGTATGGATGTTTACACCGCTTCGTCAATTAATACTACTGATTATGCCTTGAAGGTGCAATCAATTTGATGCGTTGACGTATATCCAACAAGAAGACCTGTTGTGGGCTCTGTGTATTCAACAGTAAGATCTCCAACAAAGGTTACCGTGCAGTTCTTATTACCATTGGAAATTTTATGGCTCTTGGATGTCACTACCCAACTCTTAAAATTCACATAAGCACCACTCTGCTTACAAGTATAATTTTTGATA
>CAYMWT010000466.1:0-1451 GCA_964394055.1 uncultured Oscillospiraceae bacterium | reverse complement strand
CCATGTTCACGATTAATTTGGAAGATGTGGTCCATTTCCTGGGGACCATTATACATGGTCTGACGCAAGAGGAGTTGTCCGAAAAAATCGGGTACTCTAAGAATCATCTCTCCGGTGTAGAATGTGGAAAATATACACCTACCATACAGTTTGTTTTCAAAATATGTACTGTATTGGGCGAAACACCAGATTATTACTTGATTGGGCAAATTTCTAAAGAATCTGAGGAAATCGCAGAATTGATTCGATATTTGCCACCCAGTGAGCAACATATGTATTGTCGTATGCTTAAGCTTTATGTTGCGGATAAGCAGGTCAATGAATAACATTTTACTATTCGGATAGCAATTTTTCAGGCGATGAATTGCGAGAGTTGTTGACGAGTTAAGAATAAAATGATAGAATGGACGCACTGCAATTAGGCTGTGCGTCCATATTTTGTAGGAGGGACTATGAATATTTTAATCTGCGATGACGAAAAGGAATTTCTAGACACTTTGTATCTCCATGTGCAGGAATATATGAAAAACCGGTATATTCCCTGCACCATAACCGCAACAGACGATCCTGTCGCAATTTTGCATAGCAGAAAAATCTTCGACTTGGCATTTCTGGATATCCAGATGTCCGGTGCGGATGGGCTGACCCTTGCCAGGGAACTGCGGAAGCGGAATCCGAAGCTGGCGCTTTTCTTTATTACGAATTTCGACGAATATCAAGACGACGCCATGGATCTTCAGGCATTTCGTTTTTTCAAAAAGCCATTTGACGTGCAGCGGCTGTATGCAGGACTGGATAAGGCCATGGAGTATATTGACGGTGCGTATGTTGAGGTTTTCTTCTCCAACAGCAGCCAGCAGGAGAAAATTCTGGTAGATGACATTCTATACATTACCAGAGCAGACCGAAAAATTCTGATGGTTTCAAAACATGGCTCCTTCTACACCCGTGACACTATGGATGAGTGGTGCGAGAAGCTGCCCACTCTCTTCTTCTATCTTGTCCATAAATCCTTTTTGGTCAATCTGCATTATGTCAGGAAATATGCCTACTCAGAACTGATTCTGGATAACGGAACACGAATCCCCATTGCAGCAAAAAAACAGGCAGATTTTCGAAAATACTGGTTTGCCTATCTGGGAGGTCGGCAAAAATGACAGATCCACTGTTTTCTTTTAGCGTATACTTTTCTGAAATGCTGATTGCATATGTTTTTTGCGTAAATATTTCCGAAAAACGTTACAATTTTATCATTTCTATGGCAATCGGAAGCATCATTTTCGGGGCCGGGGCACTGCTGAACATTTTAGGAGAGACAAGCTATGTTCTAAATACATGTTCGATGCTGGTAATCCATTTTCTTTTTATCCTCGCTTGTTTCCGCATGGATATAACGACTTCAGCCTTTTACACGATTATTTTATGTGGTTTGTCTACGGTATTGGAATTTG
>CAYMWT010000465.1:0-1452 GCA_964394055.1 uncultured Oscillospiraceae bacterium | reverse complement strand
CGACCCTATGAGCGAGGCTTTCTTACAGATGGCGGGTGTATTCAGCCAGTTGGAACTGGCTATGATAAGGGAGCGTGTGCGGTCTGGTATGGCGAACGCCAAGGCGAAGGGCAAGCAGATAGGCAGACCGCAGACTACCAAGGACAGCATCCCCGCAATCTTCCTCCGGCATTACCCAGCCTATAAGAACGGGCAACTCAATATCACAGAACTGTCAAGGGTGTGCGATTTAAGCAGAACGACCATTTACAAATACATTTCTCTTTTGGAAGCATAAGGAAACAGGGAGCCACGATTGGCTCCCTGCTCGTCATTTACAGACCAAGTATCTGCTTCTTCTTTTCGTCAAAATCTTCCTGGGTGATGGCTCCGGCATCTAGAAGGCCTTTTAACTGGGTAATTTTCTCTATTTTGTCTGTGGATGCCCTTGCGGTATCGCCCTCTTGTTTTTTTGCCCGCTTGATAATCATTTGGGGCAACAGCAAATCAAAATAGGAAATACAAAGCATTGCCAATATCCTTGCTATTGTCGACGCAATCGATGATGCTGTGCCAGAATTATTCATATTCGCAAAGAACAACGGCACAAAAGAAAAACTTGAAATATAACAGGCGTATTTTATTAGGCTGTCTACCTTCTCCTTCTTGAAATATGCCAGTATTCCCAATCCGAACACAGCAATCATAGCAATTATGGACAGTAGGCTCCACATAAGAGCGGATTTTGATGTTTCTTGGGTATCTGTAAGGAAAAGGAGAACACTAACACACTGAATTACGCTGGCTACAAGTCCTAAAGCAGAACCACCCAATAACATTTTCTCGTTCTTCTGGATGATAGCCAAATAGAATATACAAGCACCCATAACAACAAGCATACGAAACACAAGATTTAAGTCAGGAATAATAGCTCCAATAAGACAGAACGATGCAAAAAACGAACCGAAAATTCCACAGCCATAATAGATATGAATATACTTTTTATCAGGGTTTTTCATAATTATGTGTCCTCCTTATATTCTACCCATACATTCGGCCTTTAACTTGGAAAATTCTTCCTCGGTAATAATACCTTGTTCTTTTAAGTCTGCGAGTTTTTTCAAATCTTCATAAGGGTTAGAGTTAGGCAGTTTGGGGGTATCGGTATTGTAATTAACATCACCAGCATAGCCAAGACCATCCGCAGGCTGTAATTTGCCATTTGCGATATTGATTATATCAATAATCCACATAACGCCAAACACACCGCCAGTCAGCAGTTTCAGCACACCCATTCCCGTATAGCCCAGATAAAATCTGTCTACACCCAGCCCACCCAAAAGGGCAGACAAAATAAGTGCCGTTGTTTTGTCTTTCATTTTCCAACCTTCTTTCTGTTTTATAAACTATAAGCACAGATAATAGCCCATAGCATTTATGTCATTCTATCAAATCCGCCTATATAATTCAAGT
>CAYMWT010000464.1:0-1452 GCA_964394055.1 uncultured Oscillospiraceae bacterium | reverse complement strand
CATCCAGAGAAAGTCCTCCGGAGACTTGGTCAGCAGCTGGGGCACCACGGAAAACCCAGCCTCCTTGGCATAGGGCAGCTCCCGTTCCTCTCTTTCGGTGAGAGCACGGTGGATGGTAGGGGAGAAGAAAGGGGTATAGTAGCGATCAACGCCGGGGAAATATTGATGGTGGAGACGACGGAAAACACTGTCCGTCAGCCCCTCCATAGGTGCGAAATAGTAGCGCATAGCATTCTCTTTCAACAGGAAGGGCTGTCTCAGGATTTGTGAGACAGCCCAAAAGGTTTAGATTTCGGAAATCACAGGCAGGATCATGGGGTTGCGCTTGGTGGTCTTATACAGGTAGCCGCTCAAATCGTTCTTGATGGCGGATTTGAGGGAAGACCAGTCCCGCACATGCTTGCGCTGGCAGCGCTCAATGGCCTCCATGGCCACAGCCTGGAGGGATTCCATCAGCTCCTCGGATTCCTTCACATAGATGAAGCCCCGGGTGATGATATCCGGGCCGGTGATGACGCTGCCGTCCTCGGCATTCAGGTTTACGCAGACTACGATCATGCCGTCCTCGGCCAGGTGCTTCCGATCCCGGAGCACCACGCTGCCTACGTCGCCGACGCCGCTGCCGTCTACGAAGACCTTTCCGGCGGGTACGGTTTCCTTCAGCTTGCAGGTCTTGCCGCTAAGCTCAAACACAGAGCCGATTTCCCCGATGAAGATGTTCTTGGGATTCATGCCCATGGCCTGGGCCAGCTTGCGGTGCACCTGTAAGTGGCGCTGTTCTCCGTGGATGGGCAGGAAGAACTTGGGCTTTACCAGACCATGGATGATCTTCAGCTCCTCCTGACAGGCGTGGCCGGAGACGTGGAGGCCTTCGCTCTTTTCGTGCACCACGTCCGCACCCTTCCGGTACAGCTCGTTGATAATCTTGGAAATGGCCTTTTCGTTGCCGGGAATGGCGGAGGCGGAGATGATGACCCGGTCGTCGGAGGTGATCTCCACCTGCTTGTGGGTATTGAAGGCCATCCGGTACAGGGCGGACATATTCTCTCCCTGGGAGCCGGTGGATACAATGACGATCTTGTTCTTGGGCAGGCTCTTGATGGCGGAGATGTCCACAATGGTGCCGGGCTTGACCTTCAGATAGCCCAGCTCCTGGGCGACCTTCAATACGTTTTCCATGCTCCGTCCGGTGACGGCCACCTTCCGGCCATAGCGCTGGGCAGTGGCGACGATGGATTGGATCCGGTACATGTTGGAGGCGAAGGTGGTAATAATGATCCGCTTGTCGCAGTTTTTAAACTGCCGGTCAAGGCTTTCTGCCACCAGGTTTTCGCTGGGAGTGTAGCCTACCCGCTCCACGTTGGTGGAGTCTGCCAGCATGGCCAGAACTCCCTGGGTGCCCAGCTCGCCCAGCCGGGCCAGATCCATCATGCCGTCCTTGGAGGTGGGATC
>CAYMWT010000463.1:0-1454 GCA_964394055.1 uncultured Oscillospiraceae bacterium | reverse complement strand
CTGCCGATCATCACAGATGCCCGCAAACAGAGGCAGGAAGGATGCTACTGACCAAGGCGTATATGTACATCTCCTCCCCCTCCAAGACCCCCCTCCAGCTGCTGCTGATCCGCATCGAGAAGAATATGGAGATATTGACCAATTCCAATATCTCCTCGGAGGCGGCCCACGCACTGGCTTCCACGATCCCCATGGAAAGCACCCGAATGGCGATGCTGTTCGCGGTGCTGGGCCCCATCATGATCGCCTATCCCTTCTTCCAGAAATACTTCATTAAGGGCCTGACCCTGGGCGCTGTGAAGGGATAATAACCACTTGTCATTACTGCGTGATAAACATGTATCACCGTAATCATAAATAAGGAGGACAAAACATGAAAACCAGAAACACATTCACCAAAGCCATTGCCCTGCTGCTGACCGCGGCAATGCTGTGCGGCGTCCTTGCGGGCTGCGGCTCCAAGACCGCGGAAGAGACCGTGGCGGCTGCCCCCGAAGCCACCGCTGCTCCTGCAACCGAAGCTCCCGCGGCGGAAGCACCCCAGGAAACCGTGAACATCACCTGGCACCGTACCGCATGGCACAGCAACGCCGACGAGAAGAAGGTAGAGGCTGCCATCAATGCCTACATTGAGCCCCTGATCGGCGTGACCGTTACCGTTCTGAACGACGCGGAAAACACCCAGCTGGATCTGGCTCTGGCAGGCGGCGATGATATCGACCTGTTCTGGGTCGCTTCCTGGTCCAACGCCTATAACTTCATTGACGGCAACATCGCCTATGACCTTACGGACGCTCTGCAGAACTATCCTGAGCTGTACAACTCCATGCCCGAAACCGTTTGGGAAGCCTCTAAGAGCAGCGGCCGGAACTACTATGTGCCCATCTACAAGGAGAGCGCCAATGCTCAGGGCCTGAGCGTTCCCACCTCCATGGTAGAGAAGTACGGCTGGGATCTGTCCACCGTGAAGACCCTGAAGGACATCGAGCCTATGCTGGCAGACTGCAAGGCCGACGGCATGAGCAACCCCATCGCTCTCCAGGGCGCAACCTTTGACTGCTTCAACATCGACACCTATTCCTTCCTGACCAAGTACGCTGCTGTTGAGCGTAACGGCGACACCTCCAAGATCATCAACTACATCGACACCGAGGACTACGCAAACTACGTTCAGATGATGTATGACTGGAACAAGGCCGGCTACATCAACCAGGAAGAGTCCGCTCCCGACTCCATCGGCGAGCAGATCATCACCGAGAAGAGACAGAAGGGCCAGAACGCCTTCTACCGCTGGGCCATGACCCCCGACAGCAAGGCAAACGCTTCTTCCCGTTACGGCATGGATGTTGAGATCATCCCCCTGACTGGCAGCTACATCGAAACCGACTCCGCTGCCGGCTCCGCCTACATGATCAACGCCAAGACCACCAAGCTGGATGCCTGCCTGAAGTTCC
>CAYMWT010000462.1:0-1459 GCA_964394055.1 uncultured Oscillospiraceae bacterium | reverse complement strand
CCAGCGAGGCCTTCATGGCAGTTCTGAAGCTTGATGAAGAATAACGGTTGGAGGTAACCTATGCCCATTCTCACCCGACGAAACAATAAAACACCCCTGGGACTTTACATCCATGTCCCCTTCTGCCGCAGCAAGTGTCAATACTGCGACTTCTACTCCCTGGCCACCAAGGACGACAAGCTGATCGACGGCTATCTGGACGCCATCTGCGACCACATCAAGGAGGCCGGTGAGCTGGCTCCCGGCTACAAGGTGGATACCATCTACTTTGGCGGCGGCACGCCTACCTTCTTCGGCGCTGACGGCCTGGCTGTGATTCTCACCGCCATCCGACGGAACTTCGACGTGGACAACAGCGCCGAGATCACCGTTGAGGCAAACCCGGACTCCGTATCCGACCGGCTGCTCCACCGGCTCCATGCCGAGGGCTTTAACCGGGTCAGTCTGGGGATCCAGTCCGACGATGACGAAATGCTGAAAAAGCTGGGCCGTCCCCATACCTACGCCCAGGCGGTGACCGCCTATCAGCGGATCCGGAAGGCGGGCTTCCGGAACGTATCCGTTGACCTGATGTACGGTCTTCCCGGCCAAACCCTTGCGGACTGGCAGGAAACCCTGGATAACGTCCTGCGTCTGCTTCCCGAGCATGTGAGCTGCTACGGTCTGCGGATCGAGGAGGGCACTCCCTTCTGGGACTACAAGGACATGCTGAATCTCCCCGACGATGACACCCAGGCAGAGATGTACCTGTCTGCCGTGGAGACCCTCCGGGGCCGGGGCTTCCGGCAATACGAAATCTCCAACTTCTGCCGGAAGGGACTGCTGTCCAAGCACAATATGAAATACTGGACCGGCGGAGAATATCTGGGCTTTGGCCCCGGGGCCTCCTCGGACTTCGCGGGTAAGCGGTTTACTCTGAAGCGGGATTTGCAGGCCTACATCACCGCCATCCGGGAGGGCGGCGATATCATCGAGGATATGCAGGAAATCCCTGTCCGGGAACGGGCAGGCGAATACCTGATGCTAAGGCTTCGCACCAGCGTGGGCATCAGCGCCACGGAGTACGAGCGGATGTTCATGCTCCCCTTTGCCCCGCTGGAGGAGGTGCTAGAAAAGCGCCGTCGGTACTTCCATGCCACCCAGACCGATTCCGGCCGTTGGGTGCTGACACCCAAGGGGTATCTGGTGAGCAACGATATCATCACCGACCTGCTGCTGGCCCAGGATGGTTCTGAGCCTTTGCGTCGAATCTGAAATAGGAATTTGGAGCGTTCCCAAGCACGGGAACGCTCCGTTTTCCTATGGAAACGCCCTTCCGCGGATTTCTCTGCGGAAGGGCGTTTTTCATGGAATCAGCCAAACACGCTCAGCAGGAAGCCTGCGGCGATGGCGGAACCGATGACGCCGGCCACGTTGGGGCCCATGGCGTGCATCAGCAGGAAGTTGGAGGGATTGGCCT
>CAYMWT010000461.1:0-1479 GCA_964394055.1 uncultured Oscillospiraceae bacterium | reverse complement strand
TAACTTGTTAGCCGTGGTTGTCTTTGGTGTCATAGGCGCGCTAAAGAAATAACCGGCCCCTGAAAACAGGAACCGGTATTTCCACAGATTCTAAATCTACGAGGGATAGCCGAGTACCTGTTACCAGCAGGTCCTCCCCTCTTGCCCACTATGATATCACAAAAGCCGCCGCAAGTCAATAGCTGTCATGCGACCCAATCCCACCCAATCCGGATGGGATTTCGTTTTGTTATTTTCCCTCCGCAGCCCCCAAAGCCACCTTCTCCGGGGTAATGGGAATCTCCCGATGCCACACCCCCGTAGCCCGGTAAATGGCATGGGCAATGGCAGGGGCCGGAGTGTTGATCACAATTTCCCCGATGGACTTGGCCCCAAAGGGCCCGGTAGGCTCAAAGCTTTCTTCAAACTCCACCCGCAGCGCCGGAATGTCCGGCCGGGCGGGGAGCCTGTACTGCATAAAGGAGTTCTCCATGAGATGCCCCCGGTCATCATAGGTGATGTTCTCCATCAGGGTGTGGCCGATGCCCTGGACAATGCCGCCCTCGGTCTGGATCCGGGCCAGGGCCGGGTTGATGGGAATGCCGCAGTCCACCACGGCGGCGTAGTCCGTGACCTTCACCTTTCCCGTCAGGGTGTCCACCTCCACCTCCGCCATGCCAACCATGAAGGGCGGCGGAGAAATGGGAGAGGAATGGGTGGCCGTGGCCTGGGCGGCGTGGGTGTTGCCCACCTGGGTCTTGTAGGCGATGTCCTTCAGGGACACCGCTTCTCCCGTGCGGACGTTGCGAACCTGGGTGCTTTCAAACAGAACCTCGTCCTTCTGGCAGTTCATCATCTCCGCCCCGATGGCGCGGATGGTGTCCTTCAGCTCGCCGCAGGCCTTTTCCACAGCCTTGCCCGTGACGTAGGTGGTGGAGGAGGCGTAGGAGCCGGAATCATAGGGAGAGGCGTCCGTATCCGCCCCAAAGACGGCCACGTCCTCCAAATCGCAGTCCATGAACTCGGCCACCATCTGGGCAAGAATGGTGTCACAGCCCGTTCCCATGTCCGCCGCGCCGATGATCAGATTGTAGGTGCCGTCCTCGCTGAGCTTGACCGTGGCGGAGCCTACGTCCACCCCGGAGATGCCGGAGCCTTGCATGGCCATGGCCACACCGGCGGCCCGGATTTTGCCGTTGCCCATATCCCGGACGGGGTATTTGCTCTCCCAGTCGAACAGGGCCTTGCAGTGGGTCATGCACCGATCCAGGGCGCAGGCGTTGGCCGGCTCCCCATAGTAGGCGGGCATGACCATGCCCTCCCGAACCATGTTCTTGAGCCTGATTTCCGTGGGATCCATGCGCAGGCTCTCCGCCAGCTCGTTCACCACGGACTCCACGGCGTAAATGCCCTGGGTCGCGCCGTAGCCCCGGTAAGCCCCCGCTGCCTGGGTGTTGGTGTAGACCACGTCATAGGCAAACCGGAAGGCTTCCAGGGAGC
>CAYMWT010000460.1:0-1487 GCA_964394055.1 uncultured Oscillospiraceae bacterium | reverse complement strand
GTAGTAAGCAAAACAGATGCAGGTTTTACTCTTAACTATACCGATTCAGGACCAGGCATTAGTGATGAACTTTTGGAAAGTGGCGTGATTTTTGATCCAGAATTTACGACTAAGCCTCATGGAACTGGATTGGGTCTATCAATTGCGGGGGAAGCTGCAACGAGAAATAGTCTGACACTTACTGCAGTACAAAGAGATAGCGGCGCCCATTTTATTTTGAGCACCGACGAGTGAGGTCATAAGGATGTACAAATTTTTACTTATTGAAGACTCAACTGAAGACTCTGATTCTTTCCAAGATACCGTAAAGCGGTTAAATGTTGCAGCTGATCAAGAACTGTATCATTTAGAAGTGGCAGAGACATATGCAGCTGGTATAGAAAAAGTTTCTGAAAAGCTGAATGGTATTATTGTGGATATCAAATTGGATGGAAATCATAGCGGAAATGAGATTATTCGAGAAATAGTAGAAAAATTCCGCGTGCCTGTAGCTATATTTACAGGCACACCGGACACTGAGCTAGACGAAGGTTCTCCAATCCAAGTGTACAAAAAGGGAGAAGCAAGCCACGAAGAGATTCTTCAAGAACTACGTGCTGTTTCGGATACAGGATTGTTCAATGTGCTTGGCGGGACTGGTATCATAGAGAATGTAATGACACAGATCTTTTGGAAAAATCTCTATCCTCAAATCAGCCTTTGGAAAGAAAAAAAGGCGCAAGGAATTGAAACAGAAAAAGTGCTGCTTCGATATGCGGTATCTCATATTCAAGAACTTATTGATGATGAAGTCCCCGCTTATATCACAGAGGAAATGTATATTTCACCCCCAATAGGTGATGACATTAAGACTGGATCAATAATACAAGCAAAATCTGATGGCATTTATTGTATTGTATTGTCCCCACCGTGCGATTTGGCGATACACGATGGAAAGATGAAAACAGACCGAGTCTTGATTTGTGAAATTGATTCTCAGGATGAAGTCAATGCTAGAATTATTGAAGGGATAACCTCCACAACTAAGCAAGCGAAAAAAATTGCTACAGCGTTGAATAATAATTATACTGATTATTATCATTGGCTACCCCAAAATACACTTTTTGCGGGAGGATATATAAATTTCAGAAAGGTAATTACGTACTCGCCCGAAAAATTACTTGAATGTTTTTGTCATCCTTTAATTAAGGTGCAAGAAGGTTTTGTGAAAAGTATTCTGAATCGCTTTTCAGCATATTACGCAAGGCAAGGCCAACCAGATTTCAGCTTTGAAGAAGAAGCCGCTACTATTGTACGAAAGCTTCCCTTAACTGTTTAATAAGCGGGAGTACAGCCCTCGGAATCATCGAGAAGCTGTACTCCCGCTTTTACGTTATGGGAAGTGTGTGAAAATCAGATTTTTCCCTCTGTATCAGAACAAACCCTGCCCGTGGTGCAAATTTCGCCCGAACGGTGTGACGATTTCGCTTCGGGCGGTGTGCGCATTT
>CAYMWT010000459.1:0-1490 GCA_964394055.1 uncultured Oscillospiraceae bacterium | reverse complement strand
TATCCTCCACCGCGTTGGCAAACACCACCAGCTTGGCACAGCCCAGGCCGTCATTATCGGCGGTCAGACGGGCAGTTTCCTTCACGATCCGGCCCATTTCCGCCACGGCGTCCATGTTGATGCCCGCCTTTGTGGAGCCCACATTGACGCTGGCACACACCCGTTCTGTGGCAGCCATGGCCCCGGGAATGGAGGCGATCAGCTTCCGGTCGCCCTCTGTCATGCCCTTTTGTACCAGGGCAGAGAAGCCGCCGATGAAGTTCACACCGCATTTTTTCGCGGCGGCATCCAGGGTTTTCGCAATCTCCACATAGTCATCACATTGACAGGCCCCGGCCACAATGGAGATGGGGGTCACGGAAATCCGCTTGTTCACAATGGGAATGCCGAATTCCTTTTCAATATCCTCGCCCACCTGTACCAGATTCCTGGCCCGGGTGGTGATTTTCTCATAAATCTTCTTGCAGCAGGCATTCAGGTCCGGGTCGCAGCAGTCCATGAGGCTGATGCCCATGGTGATGGTGCGGATGTCCAGATGCCGCTTTTCGATCATATCCTGGGTGACCAGGATGTCTCTCTGATTCAGCATAGTATCGTCCTCAAATCCGGTGCATGGCTTCGAAAATGTCTTCCCGCTGAACCCGGATGCTCAGCCCCATTTCCTTGCCCATGGCATCCATTCTGGTGACCAGCTCTCCCAGGGGCACATTGCACTGGGAAACCTCCGTGGCCATCATCATGGTGAAGTACCCCTGCATGACGGTCTGGCTGATGTCCAGTACGTTTACGTTGAATTCCGCCAGAGCGGTGCAGACGCCGGCGATGATGCCTACCCGATCCTTTCCCACTACGGTTACAATCGCTTTCATGGCCTTCTCTCCTTAACACTCATAGTCCGCCGCCACCCGCTTGTCCAGCAGATGGAAGAAGTGAGTCTTTGCCTCCAGATGGAGGGGATTCTTTGCGTAATTTGTCAGGGCCTCCCGGCTTTCAAACTCCGAATACAGGGCATAGTCCATGCCATTGTAGGCCCGGCGAATCTCAAGATGCTTAAGGCCCGGGATTTTGCCCACCAGCGGTTCCAGGACGGATGCCACCGTCTTCACAGCCTCGTCCTTATCCACGCCCTCCTTGAAGGTATACAAAACAATATGCTTTACCATATAGAATTTCCTTTCTCTGATGAAGTTTGAAAAAACCGGGACAGCAGGCTGCCCCGGTTTTTGATTGCGGAAATTACTCAGCGTCCTCAGCGGCGTCCTCCAGCAGAGCACGGATGGACAGGGAGATACGCTTGTTCTCGGCATCCACGTCGGTGATCTTCACCTTCACGTCCTGACCCTCGGACAGCACATCCTCGGGCTTGCCGATGCGGCGGTCAGCGATCTGGGAAATGTGGATTAGGCCGTCAACACCGGGCAGGATCTCGGCGAAGGCGCCGAAGGTCATGAGCTTGACAACCTTGGCATCCACCACATCGCCAATCTGAT
>CAYMWT010000458.1:0-1493 GCA_964394055.1 uncultured Oscillospiraceae bacterium | reverse complement strand
ATTATCTAATATATTTCATGATCTGAAATGGGTGAATAAATGTGAATGCACGATATAAAAAGGTCTGGAAAAGAAGCAGGAAGCTAATAACCTATACTTTAGTAACTAGCATTTTTGTCGCATGCAATATATTTACTCTCTTTGACGCGCTTGTATCTGGTGGAAATGATAAATTGAGAATTGTAGCATTAGTTTCTTCATTTCTTGTGGAGTGTTTAGGCTTTTTGTATTGTGCGGTTCAAGACATTAACAATTCCATCAAAGAAGCTCCTCATAAGTTTGTCTTTGATAATGGATCTACAGGTATTCCATTTGTTGACCGGGAGGAACTTCTGGAGAGTATAATCCATGAATCAGTGGCACGAATTAAAGATAATCAGCACTATTACACCAGAAATATTCGCTATGGCGAACGTAATGGAAAAACTGCGTTTGCAAAGAAACTGTGCTATGAACTTCAGAAAATAAAAGACAAGGAAAAAGATGCCATAGATATCTCATATCCAAAGTTTGCAAAACAAATTGGGAATATAATCTATATAAACTATGCGAATTATGCAGACTCATTCAATTCTCGAATTAAAACTGAGTTCACATATATCAAGGGTAAGAAAAACATTGTCGTTGTTGACAATGCATATGAAAATTTATGCCTCTGGACAGATGACCTGACCGATAGTGATGTTTTTTTTATTTTCTTAAACTTCAATCTCAACTCTGATGATGCTTTGTTCTTTGCTGATGACAAAATAAAAGAATTACTAATTCGGCTTCAGTCAATTCCTGCCTTCTCAGCTATTAGTACAGGAAAAACAGAACAAGAAATCGGCATCATTGCAACCAGGCTGGGAAGCATTTCAAATAATAACATCGGTACAATTATTGATTTGCTCTCATCTAATGAATTTTCTATTTTGCTGGAAACTGATAAGCAATTTGTAGACTTTTATTTTGCAATTAAGCATGGTAAATATGAAGAAGCCACCCAGCTCTACCATAAAATACCTACGCCAACGGCTAATCAAAAAATATTGCAGTACAAGCTTAAATTTGAGCGAGCAAATTTAACTCATTTTTTAGGTGATTATAATGCTGCGTATGAAGCGCTTGAACTACTTGTTGCCGAAATATGCAATGATCATAACTTCATTGAGACTTCGATAGGAGAAATCCTATACACTGACATAGTGCTGTTGCAAGCTCATGTTAAGAAGCATCAAGGTGCCTTTGATAATGCTGCTGCGATTTTGATGAATGTTGCTGAAAACCATAGAAGTATTCCTTGGTTACGCTCCCATTTCTCAATTGATATTTTACGGTTGAATGAACTTGTTCAGCCTACACATGAATGGAATATTTTGCTGAACAACCTATTATTGAGAATGAATACATTCAAAGAGAAGCGTAAGCTTAGAAATTCTGACTACTATTTCTATGAGGCTTATTATCCCATTGTCTGCTTCTATAAAAGTAAATTTAATGAGGGTATAATT
>CAYMWT010000457.1:0-1497 GCA_964394055.1 uncultured Oscillospiraceae bacterium | reverse complement strand
TAAGAATTTTGTGCTATACTGGTATCTGTAAAAGCCAGCGAGGCCAAAACGCCTCTTTTATAAAGGAAAGGAAATCCTATGTCCAAAGAAAAAAAGCGATTGATTCTTCTGTTTACCCTTCTGGCCCTGGTGCTGATTATGGTTCTGGGAGCGAAGCCTCTGTATAACCTGTATCGGGACGTAAGCTTCTCCTGGACGGATCACAGTGAGGCGGAAAAAGCCATCAAGGCCTTTGCCGAGGAAAAGCACATATCCTACGGTGAATATCCTCAGTACATCATTGATCTTCTGGAAAACAACCCGGAAGCCCAGGACTTTGTATTCAACTACCCCTTTCGGAAGAAGCAGACCGCAGACCTCAGTACCTACAGCCGGGACACGGTTCCTCTGTTTCTTCAGTGGGATCCCATGTGGGGCTATGAAAAATACGGCAGCAGCATTGTGGGGGTCACCGGCTGCGGGCCTACCTGCCTGGCCATGGTGGGCTACTACCTCACCGGGGATGAAAATATGACCCCGGATCAGGTGGCGAAGTTCGCCGAAAAGAACGGCTACTACGCCTCCGGCTACGGCTCCTCCTGGACGCTGATCAGCGAGGGCGCGGGCAAGCTGGGCCTGGAGGCCACAGAGCTGCCCCTGGTGAAGAAAAAGATCGAGGCGGCCCTGGAAGAGGGAACCCCTGTGATCCTGGCCATGGGCAAGGGAGACTTCACCTCCACCGGACACTACATTGTTCTCACCGGCGTGGAAGAAGAGGGCTTCCGGGTCAACGATCCCAACAGCCGGATCAATTCACAGCGGCTGTGGACTTACGCGGAGCTGGAAGGTCAGATCCGCAACATCTGGGCCATCCGCAAGCCCGCCTGACGCTTGTGAAAACACCGCAGGCCCTGGCCTTGCGTTTACATACAAATTAAGAGAGCTGCCCCAGCTGGCAGCTCTCTTTCCGCATGTTCAAAACCTTCTCCGGCAGCCTCATTGTGAAATGTACCCAGACCGACGCTTCAAAACGTCACCGGGACGGAAATAGTATCCAAATTTCTGCATATTCGCATGAATATATTCATATTCTGTTGACAAAACCTGTATACAAGCGTATAATCCAACTGTCATTACGAATAAACAATGAATATTATTCATTTGGAGGGTACAACCATGAGCCATGACAACATCAAGAAAATCGTCCTTGCCTATTCCGGCGGACTGGATACATCCATCATCATCCCCTGGCTGAAGGAAAACTACAATAACCCCGAGATCATTGCCGTAGCCGGCAATGTGGGCCAGAACGACGAGCTGGAGGGCCTGGAGGAAAAGGCTCTGGCCACCGGCGCCAGCAAGCTGATCGTGGCCGATCTGGTGGATGAGATGGTGGAGGATGTGATCATCCCCTCCCTGAAGATGGGGGCCAAATATGAGACCTATCTGCTGGGCACCGCCTTTGCCCGGCCGGTCATCGGCAAGAAACTGGCGGAAATCGCCCTGGCAGAAGGCGCC
>CAYMWT010000456.1:0-1498 GCA_964394055.1 uncultured Oscillospiraceae bacterium | reverse complement strand
ATTTCAGATCCGGGATGGAGCCAAACAGGCCCACAGTATAGGGATGATGCTTATCTGACTCGAAAATATCCTCGGCAGAACCAACCTCGATGATTTCACCGGCGTACATGATGGCAGCAGAATTACACATCTGGGCTACTACACCCAGGTCATGGGTAATGAGCAGCATGGAAGTGTTCAGTTCCTTTTTCAGGTCGTTCATCATGTTCAGCACCTGCGCCTGAATGGTCACATCCAGAGCAGTAGTGGGCTCATCGGCGAGGATAAGCCGGGGCTTACATGCCAGAGCGATAGCAATGACGATACGCTGGCGCATTCCACCGGAGAACTGATGGGGATATTCATTACGTCGTTCAGCGGGAATGCCCACCATTTCCAGAATATCATCGACCTTGTTGGAGATATCTTTGCTGCTCAGCTCGGGGTCATGAAGGTGAATCACCTCTCCGATTTGATTTCCCACAGTGTGTATAGGATTCAGAGCACTCATAGGATCGGAGAAAATCATGGAGATATCGTTGCCACGGATGGCGCGCATATCCGCGTCAGTAGCGTCCCGCAGCTCTTTGCCGTCAAAGTTGATGCTTCCATCGGTGATAAAGCCTACACGTTCAGGCAGCAGGCCCATAACGCTCAGAGCAATGGTGGATTTTCCTGCGCCTGTTTCACCAACAAGTCCCATAGTCTCGCCCATTTTAATGGACAGGTTAACACCGTTCACGGCATATACGGTATCGGTATCTGTTTTATAGATTACATGCAGATCTTTGATCTCTAATAAATTATTTGTCATATCGGTACGCTCCTATCAGTTTCTGAGCTGGGGATCCATTGCATCACGCAGTCCATCGCCAATCAGTGTCAGAGACAAAACAGACAATACCATTGCGACACCGGGACCAAGAGCCAGGTAGGGGGAGTGGCGCATCTGAGATTTTACACCGGAGAGCATGCTTCCCCATTCGGGGGTCGGCTCGGAAATACCCAGTCCAACGAAGCTCAATCCTGCTACGATTAACACGGAGCGGGCGACGGTCTGACTGGTCTGCACAAGGATGGGCCCCATAGCATTTGGAATGATGTGACGGAAGATGATCCGTCGGTTGCTGGTTCCAAAGGCCTTGGCGGCTTCGATATAATCGGAACCCATGACACCCAAGACAGCTGAGCGAACGAGACGGGCCATTCGGGGCGTCTGAGAGATACCCATGGCGATCAGAAGGGTTGTCATGTTGCTGCCGATGGCTGAGATAATGGTAATTGCCAGCAACGTACCGGGGATCGCCAGGAAAACGTCCATAATACGCATTAATATATTGTCCACAGCACCGCCAAAATAAGCAGCAGAAGCGCCGATAAGGGATCCGGCAATCAGAGCCAATGCGGCGGTAGATACGCCGATCAGCAGGGAAGTGCGACCGCCATATACAATCCGGGCGAACATATCACGTCCGTAAGCATCGGTGCCCAGAATGTGAGCCGATGTGGGAGGCTGATA
>CAYMWT010000455.1:0-1503 GCA_964394055.1 uncultured Oscillospiraceae bacterium | reverse complement strand
TTTATAATATCTCAATGCACGGATGCATTTCAACCGGATATTTCTGGCAATTCTTCCAGAGCGCTGCGCATACGGCCCATACAGGTTTTTAGCTCGTCCATGGACGCGGCATAGGATATCCGAACAAATTTTTCTGCGCTTTTTCCGAAGGCGGTGCCAGGAACCATGCCAACCCCGTGACGTATCATAAATTCTACGAATTCCTCGCCGTTCATACCGGTGCCAGAAACATCCATGAACACATAGAAGGCACCCTCGGGAACGTTACAGCGGAGCATAGGCATTTCGTTTATCGCATTGACGACATAGTCTCTTCGACGGTTAAATTCTTCCCGCATTGCGACAACGGAGTCCTGAGGTCCCCGCAATGCTTCCACAGCACCATATTGGGCGATGGATGTGGCGTTTGTTACCATATAGGCATGGAGTTTGAGCATTGGCGGAATCAGATCAATGGGAGCGGCTGCATATCCCAAACGCCACCCGGTCATGGCATAGGATTTGGAGAAGCCATTGAGAACCACTGTACGTTCCCGCATACCCGGCATGGCGGCAATGGAATAATGCTTTGCATTGCCGTAGATCAGCTGATCGTAGATCTCATCGGAGATCACAAGAAGATCATGGCGAATTGCGAAATTTGCCAGCTTTTCCAGTGTTTCCCGATGCTGTATGGCGCCGGTGGGATTGCTGGGATCGATCAGTACCAGAATCTTGGTCTTATCCGTCACCAGCGTCTCAAGCTGCTCCACATCGGTCTGGAATTCGTTTTCCGCCCGCAGTACATATGGAACAGCTACGGCACCATTGAGAACGGGAACATTCGCGTAGTTGAGCCATGCGGGATCCGGAACCAGGATTTCATCTCCCGGATCCAGGTAAGAACCCAGAACCATGAATATCGCTTCCGCAACACCAACGGTGCAGATGATCTCTTCAACGTCATAGTGCAGATCGTATTGCGCGAGATATTTTACGATCTCCTCACGGAGGGGAAGAATGCCCTTATTTGCGGTGTAGTGGGTGGCGCCGGATTCAGCGGCGGCCTCCATGGCCTGAATGATATTGTCCGGTGTATCAAAATTTGGTTCACCGATACCGAGAGAGATGATGTATTGTCCCTCCGCACGCAGGCGGGCAATCTCGTCAAACACCTTACGAATGGCGGAGAAGGGAATGCTGTCCATTTTCTTTGCTGCCTTTATCAAAGTTATATCCCTCCAGTTTGATTGTCAGTTGTTCTATACATACTATAACTCCTGCAATTGTATACTGTCAACAAAATACATGATGGCATTATCACCAAATTAAATTAAGAAAATTTTATAAAAACGTCAACGCATTACCTGTTTCCTATATACGCTCCCAGGTATGGAGAATAGAAAGGAAGCCTTTGTCCCTGTCAGATGTTGGCAGGAATCATACATTCTCCTCCCGCAAACCGAACAGCAGCTTCAGCAAGAATCAGAGTAGGGTCTGTATGAGGAAGGTCAATATGATAAA
>CAYMWT010000454.1:0-1504 GCA_964394055.1 uncultured Oscillospiraceae bacterium | reverse complement strand
TTTATGACTTTGGGGCCAGGCTCACCGCCTGACCCCAACATTTATTATAGAACCACCTTTAAATGCAACTGTCCAGTGGACAGTTGCTTGTCGGCGGCTGGACGCCGACAACACCTTACGATTCACTTACAGTGAATCGGCTGCGAATCCGTCCTCCCCCACCAAAAAAGTCGCCACCCTGCTGGGTGGTGATTTTTTGTGGAAAAAGGGAGGCGAATTCGAACCATTAAATGCAACTGTCCTGTGTACAGTTGCTTGTCGGCGGCTGGACGCCGACAACACCTTACGATTCACCTACGGTGAATCGGCTATGAAGCCGTCCTCCCCTACCGCAAAAGTCCAACACCAAATGGTGCTGGACTTTTTGTATTGAATGCGGATTTAAAGGGTGCTCTTATTGGCCTTCCTTTTACTCTCTTATAGTCTCCTCCGGCTCCATCACACCGTCCCCGGCAGCCTCCACAATATTTGCGCTGGCCTTCAACAGCTTCACCAGCCATTGTGGTACCCGTGCCCCCATTTTCACCGCATTTTCCAGAATGCTGCCCAGCTCTGTGATCAAATACCAGGCCGTCACCAGAGGCAGCACCAGTCCCGGCCAGGAAATACCAATGGGCAGATGCTCCGCCATCAGTACCAGCACCCAGTCGGCCACGGCTCCCACCATCACTGTGACAATCATACCGCCCTTGTGCCATAGGCCCTCCCGGGCTGCCTTGCTGCTCCACTGCCCTGCCTTGCAGGCAGCCGCTGTGCCGGAAATGTAGTCCAGGGCCATCACCGCCACCCAGGCCAAAAGCAAAATTCCCTTCCAGCCCAGCAGTGTGCCCACCGCCGACAGCCCTGCCGCCAGTGCGGCTTTCCATACCATTACCTTTTCATTCATTGAAATTCCCCTCTTTCCCTGCTCCCTAAGAAATTCTATTCCACATCCATGTGAACAAAGCTTCCGTCGATCCCATAGGCGTAGCGCACATGCTTCAGCCCCTTCACATAGGAAAGCACCTGTTCCGCCGGAATTCCCCTGACGGAAAAATCAACAGCCTTCCCCAGCAAATGCCGGGAGTTTGGCACGCCGCCCACTTTCCCATTGTGCGCCCCGCACCGCACGCCTGAGGATACTGTCACCGGAACGCCAAAATGAATTCGCACCTGCTCCGCCAGACGCACCAGCGCTTCCTCTGGTTCTTTTGGGAACCCATCGCACCTCCCGCAGGGACACCGAAATTCCTCCCGCTGAAAATATCGGATTTCCTCCCAGAATGCGTTCTCCTTCCGCTTCCACCCACTTCCCACAGCCTTTCGCAAGGCCTCCTGGGTCTGGGTGCCCGGGACACCGTCCTCGCTGAGATCAAGTTCCGATTGGAAGGCTGCAACTGCCCGTCTGGTTCTCGTCCCGTCCAGGCCGTCTATGGGGCCAGGGTCATATCCAAAATAGGCTAACAGGCACTGCACCTGCCAAATCGTCACTGCACCGCCTCCCAGTAGTCAGGCATAGCCGCCG
>CAYMWT010000453.1:0-1507 GCA_964394055.1 uncultured Oscillospiraceae bacterium | reverse complement strand
CCGGTGAGCTTATTAAACAGCAGGGACTTGCCCACGTTGGGCCGGCCCACAATGGCAACCAAAGGCTTTGCCATAAAATCACTTCCTTTTGGGTTTATAGCAGCTGACAGCACAGGCTGTACAGCGGGAAATTTTCATCCTTCAAAGCTTCTTCCAGGGTTTTCAGGGGCTTCCGGCTGGTATGAAAGCCGGGGAACTGTTCCCGGAGGAAGGCGTCCCATTGTACCATTAGAGCCTGCCGGATAGCTTCCGGCAGGTGCTGGGTTCGTTCATAGGTCAGAACAATCATATCCAGCGCCGCTTCGTAGTCTAGCTGGGTATTGTCAAGGGAGAAGAGAGGCCTGTCCGCATATAGAGCCTTGGTAATCCAGAAGGAATCCAGAGCCTTGGGCTTTCCCTGGGCCATATGGCTGATGCCCCGGGGATTTTCCTGATAGTGGCAGACAATGTGGTCAATTCCCACAATGGTCTCCCCATCCCGCAGAAGAAGGGGATAGAGCAGCTGGACGCAGATGGTATCCTCATACAGGTATCCCTGTGGGAACCGGAGGTTACAAAAGCAGTCCCTGCGGATCACCTTGCCCCAGGGGTAGCCGGGCAGCATATTCAGGGGCGGATTCACGGTCACGGGAGCGGAGAAGGACATGGCTCTGCGCGGGGGCTTATCGCCGCAAAAGGTGGCAAAGCAGCCCTGAACCAGGGCGGCGTTGTGGGCGTAAGCGGCGGAGAGCAGCTGCTCCACAGCCCCGGGAGCCAGCAGATCATCGGCATCCTGGAAAAGCAGGTAAGAGGCGCCGGATCGGGCAATACCGGCATTGCGGGCACTGGAGGGGCCTTGGTTTTCCTGATGGAGAACAAGCACCCGGGGGTCGGCCAGGTATTCGTCCAGAATGGGGCCGCTTTGATCTGTGGAACCGTCGTCAATAAAAATTGCGCGGAAACGGTAATGGGTCTCCTGACTGAGAATCGAGGCAATGCAGTCCCGGAGATAGGGCTGTGCATTGTACACCGGAACGATAATATCCAGATCCAGCCCAGGTGTTTGCTCCTGGAGAAGACCTTCGGAAAAAGCGGTGCCCTGGGGAGCGGGACTGTGGGAGGAAAGAATGGAGCGGGCTTCCGTCTCCGTCATGCTGACGGCCTGTCCAAAATGCCGAACGAAGGGCGCAAGCGCTTTTAAGGAGATACAGCCCAGTCTGGCTTTTTTCAAAATCTTGAGTAGCACCGGAAGACCTCCCTGTCAGCGTTCCCGGGGGAACGGAATGTTCCCGCTTATTATGGCATATTTTTCCCATAAAAGCAATGGGGAAAGCAAAGAATCACACAAAATTCATACTTTGTTTCTGGTGATAATGTCAAGAATAAGGAAAAAGAGGAAGACCCGAAAGCCTTCCTCTGTATTTCCGCATTCGCGCTTAGCCTTACTCGGCTTCGACAGTCAGAACCTGACGGCCATTGTAGGTACCGCAAGCCTTGCATGCACGGTGGGGCATTACGGGCGCACCGC
>CAYMWT010000452.1:0-1512 GCA_964394055.1 uncultured Oscillospiraceae bacterium | reverse complement strand
TTCCAGAGGAAAGAAAAAATGGGTTGATTTTTCGGCTGGTTTTTCCTATACTCTAGGTGAGCTTTTTTTAAAAAGAAAGGAGAATACCTTTATGCCCAAATGGCTGGACAACGCTTGTTTTTATGAGATCTACCCCCAGTCCTTTCTGGACACCAACGCCGACGGCATCGGCGATTTTAACGGCATCATCGAGAAGCTGGACTACATCCGCTCCCTGGGCTGCAATGCCATCTGGATCAACCCCTGCTTCTGCTCTCCGTTCCTGGACGCGGGCTATGACGTGTCGGACTACTATACCGCCGCGCCCCGCTACGGCACCAACGCCGACCTGAAGCGGGTGTTTGAGGAGTGCCACAAGCGGGACATGCACGTCCTGCTGGATCTGGTGCCCGGCCACACCTCCGTGGAGCATCCCTGGTTTAAGGAATCCATGAAGGGTGAGAAAAACGCCTACACCGACCGCTACATCTGGACGGGAGACGTGTGGGAGCCGCCGGATGGCATGGCCTTCCTCCGGGGCATCTGCCCCAGAACCGGGGCCTGCGCGGTGAACTTCTTCTCCCATCAGCCCGCCCTGAACTATGGCTATGCCAATCCCCAGAAGCCCTGGCAGCAGAGTGTGGACGATCCCGGCCCCCGGGCCACCCTCCACGACATGATGGACATTATGCGCTTCTGGCTCTCCATGGGCTGCGACGGCTTCCGGGTGGATATGGCGGCCTCCCTGGTGAAAAATGACCCGGACAGCAAGGCCAACAGGAAGCTGTGGCAGGAGGTGCGGGCCTTCGTAGATGAGGAATTCCCGGAGGCGGCCCTGATCTCCGAATGGGGTGAGCCGGACAAGTCTCTGGATGGGGGCTTCCACATGGACTTCCTGCTCCACTTCGGCCCCTCTCACTATAACGACCTGTTCCGGTGCGACGAGCCATTCTTCTCCAGCCGGGGCAAGGGCGACGTTTCCCAGTTTGTGGAAACCTACAAGCGTAACTATGAAAAAACCGGCGGCAAGGGCCTGATCTGCATTCCCTCCGGCAACCATGACATGGCCCGTCTGACCCATTATCTCCATGGGGACGAGCTGAAGATCGTGTTTGCCTTCCTGCTGTCCATGCCCGGCGCGCCCTTCATCTACTACGGCGACGAGATCGGGATGCGGTATCTGCCCGGCCTGATTTCCGTGGAGGGCGGCTTTGAGCGCACCGGCGCCCGGACGCCCATGCAGTGGGACAGCACTGCCAACGCCGGCTTCAGCGCCGCTCCCAAGGACAAGCTCTACATCACCATGGATGATAGCCCGGATCGTCCCACGGTGAAGGCCCAGCTGGCGGAGGAAAACTCCCTGCTCCATGAGATTCAGCATCTGACGGGGATCCGGCAGGCCCATGAGGCCTTGCAGAGCAACGGGAAGATCACCTTCCTGTACGCAGAGGAGAAGGCCTATCCTCTGGCCTACCTGCGCAGCGGAGAGACGGAGGACATTCTGGTGATCATCAACCCGGCTGACCGGCAGGT
>CAYMWT010000451.1:0-1518 GCA_964394055.1 uncultured Oscillospiraceae bacterium | reverse complement strand
ACAGGTTATTGAGAACCACCTGGGGATTGGCGTCCTTTTTCAGCTCAATGACCATCCGCATACCGTTCCGGTCGGTTTCGTCCCGGAGGTCGGAAATGCCGTCCAGACGCTTGTCCTTTACCTGGTCGGCGATATTCTTGATCAGCTGACGCTTATTGACCTGGTAGGGAAGCTCGTTGACAATGATCCGCATCCGATCCTTGCCGAACTCCTCGAACTCAGTCTTTGCCCGCACCACGATCTTACCGCGGCCGGTGGCATAGGCGGCGCGGATGCCGCTGTGACCCATGATGATACCGCCGGTGGGAAAGTCCGGGCCGGAGATGTGCTCCATGAGATCCGCCAGGGTGGCCTCCGGATCGTCCAGCACGCAGACACAGGCGTTGATGACCTCTTTCAGGTTATGAGGCGGGATGTTGGTAGCCATACCAACGGCAATGCCGCTGGAACCGTTGACCAGCAGGTTGGGGAACCGGGAGGGCAGAACCCGAGGCTCCTTCCGGGTTTCATCAAAGTTGGGATCCCAATCCACGGTATCCTTGTCGATGTCCCGAAGCATCTCGTTGGCAATTTTGCTCATTCTGGCTTCGGTATAACGGTAAGCTGCCGGGGGATCGCCATCCACGGAACCGAAGTTGCCGTGGCCGTCCACCAGCATATAGCGCATGGAGAAATTCTGGGCAAGCCGAACCATGGCATCGTAAACGGAAGAGTCGCCATGGGGATGATACCGGCCCAGCACGTCGCCTACGCAGGTAGCGGACTTCTTAAAGGGCTTATCGGAGGACAGGCCGCTTTCGTACATGGTGTACAGGATCCGGCGATGGACAGGCTTCAAGCCGTCCCGGACGTCGGGCAATGCCCGTCCCACAATAACGGACATGGCATATTCAATATAGGACTTCTCCATTTCCTCCACCAGGTTGCTTTCGGTAATGGCCTGGTCGGGAAAACGGATGTCCTCCGGTTTATAGCTGCGATTATGTGCCAAAAAAGACACCTCCACATTGTATAATCAGCCTTCCCCTTTGGGGAAGGTGCCCCAGTGCGCACACTGGGGCGGATGAGGTTAGTACGACCCCAGTGTATATTTTCTAAAACCACAATACAGATTTTCTTTATTCTTTTGATTCCAACACTTCACGCCTCATCCGTCACGGCTTACGCCGTGCCACCTTCCCCAGAGGGGAAGGCTTTGGCTGTTAGATATCGATATTTACCGCGTACTTGGCGTTGACCTCGATCCATTCCTTCCGAGGCTCCACCTGCTCGCCCATGAGGACGTTGAAAATGGCGTCGGCCCGCTGGGCATCCTCCAGGGTGATGCGGCGCAGAGTCCGCTTCTCCGGGTCCATGGTGGTCTCCCACAGCTCGTGGGGGTCCATTTCGCCCAGGCCCTTGAACCGGGAGATGTCCACCTTGGCGTTGGGATTGTCGGCGCGGAGCTCTGCGGACTCCCGGTCCCGCTCTTCGTCGGAATAGGCAACCCGCACGGTCCGGCCCCGAGTCAGCTTATAC
>CAYMWT010000450.1:0-1520 GCA_964394055.1 uncultured Oscillospiraceae bacterium | reverse complement strand
ACTTGTCATCGTGTAATTTACTGCACCGGCACTTCATTCCGTTGGGGCAGGTGTAGGTGATGTATTTCCGCTCCTCGCTCCACAAAGCTTCGTAACCCCGATGCTTCATCTGCCGGATAAAATCCTCCTGACTGGCGCTGGTTTTCATGGCTTCCCCGATGTGGTACATGAGCCGAAATTTCCAGCTTTGACCCTTCCGGGCTGCCCGGTATTCCCTGGCAGTCATCTTTTTCCCTCCCTGCTGATATTGGGGCAGGACGGAGAGGCCGTGAGCCATACAGATCTCGTCACTGAGCTGCCGAAGCTGCCACAGGGTATCGGGGGATTGCCGCAGCTTTCTCCCAGTTTCAAAACTCACGGAATTTATCACAAAGTGGGAGTGGATATGCTGGGCATCGCAGTGGGTAGTCACCAGCACCTCATGCCCTGGCCACGCCTTGGCAGCGAACTCCAAACCAATGGCATGAGCCTGTTCGTAACTGATATTCTCCTTGGGAGAGAAGGACTGCACATACTGGTAGAAATTGATCCCGTCCAGCTTTCCGTAGGCAGTTTTGGTAGCCATGAACTCTGTGAAAGAATTGGTGCCATTGCAGTTTATTCCGCCGATATAGCGGTGATCCGTCTGTGGGTCAGCGGTCTTGTCCTCCCGCTGGCAGTACTGCATGACAGCCTTCATCGCACTGATATGCTGTTTGGATTCCTTGATGTAGGTTACTGTTGCCAAGTCTTACCTCCGATCCGAATAAGTGCCTCATAGAGCCTGCTCTGCCACTGGATAACCTCGCTGAAATTGTAGGACGTAAAAGCTCCCGCATTAATTTTCGTGGTGATCTGGTTCAGATTATTGCCAATGCGTTTCAGTTCCGCCAAGGCAGGTTTTATGTCCTCTACAACAAAGATCTGGGTGCTTTGTGCTGCCGTCACAAGGTAGTCCGTCAGGCTCATACCGGTCTGTTTTACCTTTCTCTCAATGGCGGCTTTTTCTCCGGGGGTTACCCGGATGGTTACGGTCATGCAACGTTTTCGATTTACACTCATTCAATTCCTCCATTTGGTACAGCAGTCAATGCCCGTGACCGGTATCTTGTGGGAGAATTATCTGAGGAAGAAGCACTTCAAAGGATTCATATGCCAACCATTCAGGAACTTCGGGAAAAATCGGCATTATAGACAGTTGCAAATACCCGCTTTCCAAGGTAACACCACACAAATCTTTTGAAAGCGGTGATGTTTATGAAAACCTATCTTGATACTGATATTCAATAAAAAACTTTAATTCGAAGAATTGAAGTTTTTTATATGAAGATCATAATGAGACGGATTTCTGTGATTTTCTAACTCGAAAATCACAGAAATGGCAGTGCCGTTAGGCAATGCCAATCTAATAAAACCAAAGGTTTTTATTAGATTTTAGTATCAAAAGCAAAGGAGGACCCCCAATGGAAGATGAAGCTATCATTCAGCTCTATTTCGCCCGGGATGAACGGGCCGTCCAGGAGACAGACCGGAAGTACGGC
>CAYMWT010000449.1:0-1532 GCA_964394055.1 uncultured Oscillospiraceae bacterium | reverse complement strand
GCTGCTGCTTGCCCTTGCCGCCGCCAATGCGCTGCTTGCCGCCCTGGAAGTTCTGAACCCGCTCGGACACCAGGTTGTCAACATCGGCAAACCGGTTGGCGTTGACCTGAACCGCGGAGGTATCCACCACACGGCGCTCCCGCTTCCGTTCCGGCTCCTTGGGCTTTTCCGGCTTTGCGGGGGCTGTCTGGGCAGCCTGAGGAGCCTGGGTGTTCTGGGAATTCTGAGGCTGCTGGGGACGGGTGTTCCCAGTGGGCTTATTCTGGTTCTGAGGCCGATTCCCCTGCTGGGGCGCGCTCTTCTGGGCCTCGGGCTTCCCGGCGCTCTCCGCCTTGGCCGGGGCCTTGGGGGCGGCGGCTCTGGTGGCAAACACCTGCTCAATGGAAGCAATCTGATGCTTCTGGGTCATGTAGTCAAATACCAGGTTCAGCTCCGCGTCCGTCAACACCTGGGTGTTGGACTTGGGCTTTTCATAATACTTTCCAATAATCTCCGAAATTTCCTTGGGTGCCACGCCGAAATCGGCGGCGACCTCCTTGACACGATACTTTACAAAACTCATCTATACACGCACCTCCATAGGATGAAATGCAGAATGCGCAGTGCAAAACATGGGCGGTTCCCTCTTCTGTTTGCACTCCCCATTTTACATTTGTACCCGCCGAACCCAGGCGGGTACAGGCATACGAACTACAAAAATATCTCTATTTCTTTCCCTTTTTTAAATTCCGCTTGTGAGCCTTGGCCTCCGCCTGACGCTTCTTCGCCTTTTCCGCCTTGGCGCTCAGCACCTCCAGGGCCTCCTGATAGGCTTCCGGCTGTTCCAGGCTCTGCACCAGGGCCAGGGCCAGACGCACATCCGTAATGGCGGCGATGGCCAGGCTGGTTCTTCCCACGGCCATGCCCATTTCCTCCTTGGTGCCCTCCAGCCGGACGCATTGCTGCTCCGTGCCCGCGGCAAAGGACTTGGCCCGCCGCCAGGTGTGGTCGGAGGCATCCCCGGCAACCAGGATCACATAGGCCTTTCCGGCTCTTGCCGCCGCGCCTACCGGCTCCTCGCCAAGCTCTGCCATGCCGCCCTTCCGGGCAATGGCCAGATAGTTCAGTCCCTTATTCACGGCCCGCCTCCATTTCCTTTTCCAGCCGGGCGTAAATCTCCTCAGGGATGGTCACGTCCAGGCTGCGATCCAGGGCCTTGGAGCGCAGGGCCTTCTTCAGGCACTCCGGATTGGGGCAGATATACGCGCCCCGTCCGGGAGCCTTTCCGCCAAAGTCCAGGGATACGGTGCCGTCCGTCCCCCGAACCACCCGGATCAGTTCCCGTTTGTTTTTCCGCTCCCGGCAGCCCATACACTGCCTCTGGGGGATTTTCTTCTGCATGGCTGCATCCCTCCTTGTCCAGTCGGTTGAGCGAATCGCTCCTTATTCTTCCGTTTCTTCCTCAGCCTCTTCCGGCGCTTCCGGTGCCTCCGGCTCTGCCTGGGAGGCGGGCTTAATGTCGATCTTATAGCCGGTGAGTCGGGCCGCCAGAC
>CAYMWT010000448.1:0-1535 GCA_964394055.1 uncultured Oscillospiraceae bacterium | reverse complement strand
CGGCCCAGGATGATGCAGTTGACCACGATCAGGGGGATGAACACGCCCAGGCTCTCAGACAGAGCCGGGATGAAGGCCTGAAGCAGCAGATCGACAACGGTGACGAAGCCGGCAATGATGGTGATGTAGGCCGCGATCCGAATCTGGGAGGGAATGACCTTCCGCAGAGCGGAAATCAGAATGTTGGAGCAGGTCAGGATGATAGTAACGGCCAGACCCATGCCGATGCCGTTAAACAGGCTGGTGGTGATGGCCAGGGTGGAGCACATACCCAGCAGCTGAACGGTAACCGGGTTCTTGGTCAGCAGGCCTTCCCGAAATTGTTTCTTAAAGTTCATTTCTCAGACCTCCTTAACCCATATTTCCAACGCAGCTCAGTGCCGCGTTGACACCCGTGGTAACCGCCCGGGAGGTGATGGTAGCGCCGGTGATGGCGTCGATCTCGCCGCCGTCCTTGCTGACCGCCAGGGTGCCGCCGGTTCCGGCGAACTGGCCCCGGAAGGCTTCACCGGCGGAGGTGGTGGCAGCGCACACAGCGCCCAGGCCGGCGGTTTCCGCCTGGCTGACCACGCTGATGCCCAGCACCTTGCCGTCATTTCCCACGCCCACCATCATGGTGATGGTGCCGCCAAAGCCGTTGGGCCGAACCTCTACGGCATAGCCGCCGGCGCCCTGGTAAACAGTGGACACCAGACCCGTGTCGTCGGTAAAGGCCACAGCCTCGCCGCCGCCGGGAAGAACCTCCTCAATGGCAGACTGGAGCTTCTGGGCGTTGAAGGCCTCAATTCTGGGCTGGGTAATGGAGTTGACGCCAGCCAGGGCCACGGCCACCACCGCTGTGATCAGCAGCAGGGTCAGAGCCAGCCGGGCCACATATTTTACAGTGGATTCCGTTTTCATCACTTTGCCGCCTCCTTCTTGGGTGCGCCGAACTTCACGGGACGGCCGATCCGATCCAGCAGCACCACGCAGGTGTTCATAACCAGAATGGCATAGGAAACGCCCTCATTGTAGCCGCCGAAGTAGCGGATCAGAATGGTCACAACGCCGCAGCCGATGCCGTAGATGATCTGACCCAGCTTGGTAATGGGGGAGGTCACATAGTCGGTGGCCATGAAGATCGCGCCCAGCATCAATCCGCCGCTGAAGAGGCTGCTGAGCATCCAGGCGATCCGGTCGTTGCCCCGGGGGAACAGGAACGCCAGCACCGCTACGGTGAGAATATAGGAAACGGGGATCCGGGCGGTAATGACCTTCCGGTACAGCAGGTATACGCCGCCGATGAGCAGCAGCAGGGCGGAGGTTTCACCGATGCAGCCGCCTACATTTCCCAGGAACATTTGACCAATGGTGGCCTCAGGCAGCATTCCCTGGTGCATGGCCCCCAGAGGGGTAGCGGCGGTGACAGCGTCAGCGGTGGACAGCAGCCCGGCCGCGTTCTCAAAGCCCACCTTCACCCAGTTGCTCATGAGTACGGGCCAGCTGAACATGAAGGCACGTCCTGCCAGAGCCGGGTTGACAATGTTCTGACCCAG
>CAYMWT010000447.1:0-1550 GCA_964394055.1 uncultured Oscillospiraceae bacterium | reverse complement strand
ACAACCATCGTTCCATTATTATGTGGTCCATCGGCAACGAGATCCCCGACACGGGTACCCCCATCGGTGCCCAGTGGGGCAGAAAGCTGGTGGAGACGTATAAGAGGCTGGATCAAACCCGCCCCGTTACCAATGGCATTAATGTGATGCTCTCCGCCGCATCCTGCATTTCCGAAATTCTCAAGCAGCAAAAAGCTCAGAGAGGCGCCAGCGGGGTCAATGACCTCATCGGCGTCACCAATATGATGGATGCGATTACCGGAAGCGCGCTGATGGATCCGTATGTAGAAGAATCCTGCGATATGCTGGATCTCATTGGGTATAACTACAGCAACACCCGATATGAACGGGAGCATCCGCTCCATCCGGAATGGGTATTTTTTGGGTCGGAAACCTTCTCCGGAGCGCTGGATACCAACTGGGAAACCGTTATGCGCAATCCTTATGTCATCGGCGATTTCGCCTGGACATCCATGGACTACCTGGGAGAAGCCGGCTGCGGCCGAATTGCTTGCCGTGAAACGGATCCGGGAGCCTTCACCGGCGCGTATCCCTGGATCGCGGCGGCAGACGGTGATTTTGACCTCACGGGATTTCGTCGGCCTATGTCTTATTGGCGGGAAATCATCTGGGGAGGAAGAAACCATCAACCCTACCTGGCCGTGCACAGAATGGAAAATTACGGCAAGGATCTGTATGTCAGCCGCTGGAACTTTACCGATGCGGTACATAGCTGGACCTGGCCGGGTTATGAAGGAAAGGAAACGGCCGTGGAGGTCTACTCTGACGCGGAGGAAGTGGAGCTGTTTATCAACGGCGTTTCCCAGGGCAGAAAACCGGTAGGGAATGACTTCCACAGGTTCTACGCCCGTTGGGATGTGACTTATCAGCCGGGGGAGGTGGCAGCGACCGCGTTCATAGGTGGGCAGGAGGTCGGACGCCATGTGCTGAAAACAGCCGGTGAACCGGAGTTGTGGGTGTCCACGGACAAAAAGGTGCTTCGCGCCGGAAGCGATGAGCTGAGTTATAGAGAGAGAGAACTGCGGGATCAGGACGGCGTGATGGTCATGACCTCTGACCGGAAGGCCACCGTGGAGCTGACAGGGCCCATTACCCTTGTCGGCTGCGGTTCGGCAAATCCCCAGACCGAAGAACGCTACAACGAGCCAACCCATCAGTTCTTTGAGGGACGGATGCTGGCGATAGTAAAGGCTGCGGCAGAATGTGGAAGCGCGGAGATCACTGTGACTTCGGAGGGGCTTACCCCGGCAGCCATTTCCATCCAGGTGACGGCAGAGTAAGAACGATGTTCCGTTATTTTTCTGACCCCCCTGTGGGATCCGGTAATGCACCCAATTGAATTCCTGCCGAATGGAATGCACCACACTTTTTGAGAAAGAAGTGTGGTGCTTTTTTATGGGGCAGGTATGAAATTTGATGAAGGCAGCATCCCCCAGGGGGGCTTCCGCAATAGCTCGTTTTTTGTTAAAATACTGTCGTAAAAAATATGGGTTCTCTGTCAATAGTTGGGGTAGAGACAAAATAAAAAA
>CAYMWT010000446.1:0-1560 GCA_964394055.1 uncultured Oscillospiraceae bacterium | reverse complement strand
AGTGGAAAGTTGAAAGTGGAAAGTTGAGGATATAGTATGGATATTCAGCTTACTTTGAACGGAAAAACCGTTTCCGATACCATTGCGCCGGACACGTTGCTCATTGACTTTCTCCGGGGCCATGGCTGCCAGAGCGTGAAGCGGGGCTGCGAGACCTCCGGGTGCGGGCTGTGTACCGTTCTCATGGACGGAAAGCCCATTCTCTCCTGCTCCATGCTGGCCGCCCGGGCTGCGGGGCACAGTGTCCAGACCTTGGAAGGACTTCAGGAGGAGGCGGCGGACTTCGTGGGCTTCATCGCCGACCAGGGGGCGGATCAGTGCGGGTTCTGTAACCCCGGGTTTGTGATGAACACCATCGCCCTGCTTCGGGAAAATCCCGATCCCACGGATGAGGAAATCCGGGCCTTTCTCGCCGGAAACCTGTGCCGGTGCTCCGGCTATGACGGCCAGCTTCGGGGCATTCGGAATTACTTAAACAGCCGGAAATCCTAAGGAGGCAGCTATGGAACAGAATACCTATAAAACCGTTGGCAAGCCTATCCGGAAGAAGGATTCCATGCAGCTGCTTCTGGGCAAGGGCGTGTATGTGGAGGATGTGACCCCGGCGGACGCCTTGGTTGTCAAGCTTCTCAGAAGCCCTCACCCCAATGCCATAGTGGAAGCCATCAACACTGCCGCCGCCAAAAAGGTGCCCGGCGTTGTGGACATCTACACCTGGGAGGACGTGCCAAAAACCCGGTTCGCCATTGCGGGCCAGACCTACCCGGAGCCGTCTCCCTATGACCGGCTGATCCTGGATCGTCACGTCCGGTTCGTGGGGGATCCGGTGGCCATCATCGCCGCCGGGACGGAAAAGGCCGCGTTAAAGGCCATGAAGCTGATCAAGGTGAATTACCAGATTCTGGAACCGGTGCTGGACTTCCACAAATCCCTGGATTCCGCAATCCTGGTGCACCCGGAGGAGGACTGGTTCCCGCCCTGTCAGGTGGGCGGAGACAACAGGCGGAATCTGGTGGCCAGCGGGGTGGATGCCGACGGAGACGTGGAGGCGGTGCTTGATCGCTGTGAGATTCGGCTGGATCGCACCTTCCACACCAAGGCCTTCAACCAGGCCATGATGGAGACCTTCCGCACCTATACCGAGTTTGACCGGTACGGGCGGCTCCATGTGATCTCCTCCACCCAGATCGTCTTCCACTGCCGCCGGATCCTGTCCCGGGCACTGGGAATTCCCAAAAGTCAGATCCGGGTGGAAAAGCCCCGGATCGGCGGCGGCTTCGGGGCCAAGCAGACCGCGGTGTGCGAGGTCTACCCGGCCTTCGTCACCATGAAAACCGGACGGCCTGCCCGGCTGGTCTACACCCGGGAGGAATCCCAGATCGCCGGGTCGCCCCGGCACGAAATGGAGATCCGTGTCCGGCTGGGGGCTGACCGGGATGGCAAAATCCGGGCATTGGATTTGTATACCCTGTCAAACACCGGGGCCTATGGGGAGCACGGGCCTACCACCGTGGGCCTGTCCGGCCACAAGTCCATCCCTCTGTACACAGGCTCCCTGGA
>CAYMWT010000445.1:0-1566 GCA_964394055.1 uncultured Oscillospiraceae bacterium | reverse complement strand
CACACCGGACTCTGACTCCGTTTGCGGGGGTTCGAATCCCTCATCCTCTGCCAATAAAAAAGAACGCCTGAACGGCGTTCTTTTTTATTGACAATTGGACGAGGGATTCGAAAGGGCGGCCCTTGCGTAGCAAGGGTAAAAACAGTCCGGTGGACTGTTTTTAGCCCGTGGGAGAATCCAATGGATCACCGGAGGCAGTCCGTAGGACTGTCTGCGGTAATCCATACGACGGGGCCACAGCCCATCGTCACAACCACCAGCGTATCGAATTTCCGGGGATTCGAACCCATTTAAATGCAACTGTCCGGTGGACAGTTGATGCCACCAGTTCAAAAACTGGTGGCATCCATACGATTTGCCCATAGGGCAAATCGGCAATCGAATCCCTCATCCTCGTACCAGGTACGAAACCGGCATCCAAGGTGTTGCCCAGGACTCCTACAGTTCAGGCCTCCCGCCCTCAGGAAAGGGAATCCCGGTTATGGCGCAGATGCCCTGAGACTGGTAGTACAGGGTATCCACAGAATTCCCGGTGACATTCCCGGCGCAGCCTACCACCGGGATCACCGTTTTGCCGTAAACCCGGGTATAGTCACAAACCGCCTGGAACATGGCACAGCCCCAGGCCACATGATAATCACTGCTGATGACGGCAATGCTCCTGACCTCCGGATAGGATCTGACAAGCATGGCATAGGTATTCACAGCGTTGTAGGTGGTGCTGAGGGATCTTGTTTCCAGAATCATTCGGTCCGGGCTGACACCGTTCTGGAGCAGCCAGGCGACCATAGCCTCCGCTTCCGTGGTGTCCGCATTTGACGCGGTCGCACCGCCGGTCACGGCCACATAGGCGTTGGGATATTTCAGCGCCGATGCCAGCGCCACCTCCAATCGATCCACCAGCTCCGGCTGCATGGAACCGTCGCTGTTCAGAGCATAGCCCAGCACCACGATGCACAGGGAATTGTCCTCCGGAAGACCGTCCGGGAGCGCACCCGACGGGATCTCCATTTCGCTGTTGCACCGGGACCAGTCGGCCATGATGGTCTCCCACAGGGCGCCCTTTTCCGGGTCGAGACGGGCTATGGTATCCAGCAGATCCTGGATTTCGTCCCAGGCCTCTTCGCCATAATACCGGTAATAGCGGATCATCTGCTGAATGTAGGGGGTGGCAGATTGCGCGGCATTTGCCGGAAGGGCCATTGCAGAGGAAAGCACCAATAGCAGCGAAACAGCTGCCATACAGCGGATGAACCAGGTATATGGGTGGATTCTTTTCATAAGGTGCTCCTTTTGCGTTGGGAATGGATAGGGCTCTGATACCCGATTGACCTGGCTATTTTACAGAAAATTGCTGAAACCTTACTTAAAACGCAGAAAAAGAATAGAATATAAATGTAAAATTTCTGTGAACTGAAGGAAACCGGTGGGAATCAGGGCTTTTCAAATGAGAGCGCAAAATTTTTCGGGAAAAGAGGTTGACATTCCGGGGAAATGTGGTATAATAATTTTCGCTCACATATGGAGGCTTAGCTCAGCTGGTTAGAGCGCATGCTTCACACGCAT
>CAYMWT010000444.1:0-1571 GCA_964394055.1 uncultured Oscillospiraceae bacterium | reverse complement strand
GCGCTCCTGGGCCTCCGCCTGCAAGGCTTCAATATAATCCTTCGGCACATTCAGATAGTGAACCGGCATAACCTGGTCATATTCCCACCAGCCCACCAGGGTAAAGGTATCGGTTTTCTCAAAGCTGGAAGCCATATCATAGCCCACGGAAAAATTCACCGTTACCTGTGCTCCCAGGACAGGCTCCACCCCCAGCAGGGACAGGGCCTTCGTGTCCATGGTGATTTCCTTCCCGCTCCGGGGCGTGCGGCCCACCGCAGGCTGGGCATAGCTCCAGGTGGTGCAGTTTTCGTCCATGTAGCTTATTTCCGCCGGAGACTTGGCGAAGACGCCGCTATAGGCAAATCCGCCCACCGTCCGCAGTCCCACCGCCTTGACCTTGGGATGGGCGGCAATGGCGGCGGCCTGCTCCTGGTTTACCTCCTTGAAGGTGCCGTGGCAATACCCGCCGATCTGCCGGAAGGTGTAGTTTTCATAGCTTTTTGTGAGAGACATCGCTACGGTAAAGAGGGATGTAAACAGCAGCGCCGTCAGGGCAATGGCCAGCACGGCAATGATATTCCGCTTCCGGGATGCCCAGAGGGTTTTCATGCTGAGCTTGCGGATGCAGGCTCTGTTTTTGACGTTCATATCCTCACCCCCTTATTTCCGGGTGACGATCCGTCCGTCTTCAATGCGGATGATCCGGTCGGCCATCTGGGCGATTTCCTCATTGTGGGTGATCATGACGATGGTCTGGGAGAACTTCTGGCTGGTGACCTTTAGAAGGCTCAGCACATCCTGGCTGGTTTTGGAGTCCAGGTTGCCGGTGGGCTCGTCCGCCAGGATCATAGCGGGGGCCGCAGCAAGGGCACGGGCAATGGCCACCCGCTGCTGCTGGCCGCCGGAAAGCTGGCTGGGCAGAGAATCCAGCTTCCTGTCAAGGCCCAGGGTATGGATGATTTGGTTGATGAATGCCTTGTCCGGCTTTCTGCCGTCCAGCTCCAGAGGCAGGACGATGTTCTCGTACACATTCAGCACCGGCACCAGGTTATAGGCCTGGAACACGAAGCCGATCTTCCGACGGCGGAAGATAGTGAGGGCTTCCTCCTTTAATGCAAAGATGTCCTGGCCGTCTACCAGCACGGTGCCCTCTGTGGGCCGGTCCAGGCCCCCCAGCATATGAAGCAGGGTGGATTTTCCGGAACCGGAGGTGCCCACGATGGCTACGAACTCCCCTTTGGATACGCTTAAGTCCACACCGTCCAGGGCGTGGACGGCGTTCTCGCCGGAACCATAAATCTTTTTCAGGTCTTTCGCCTGTAATACTTCCATTTTGTTTACCTCCAAGAAAAATCTGTATGCGGGGCCTTTCGCCTCTACATACAGATTCTCTCATATGTTTCTTTCCACATTCTGTCCGGGGAGCAGAAAATTCTTTCAGTTTTGAAAGAATTGCCCCGCCCCAAAGTTTCCCCTGTGCAAGGGAAGACGGCAGGGCGAAGCCCTGACGGAGGGGTTGTTGCGGTACAGATCTCCCATTTCGCCTGAACTTTATGCGAATTCGCAGTGTTCTACTGCACAATCCCTCA
>CAYMWT010000443.1:0-1572 GCA_964394055.1 uncultured Oscillospiraceae bacterium | reverse complement strand
GTGGTATAGGAATTGATGATCACAAACAAGGGGTCGTCAGACAGCACCTTCACCACCTCCTGAAGGAAGGGGTAAAAGCTGGTTTCCATCTTCCAGATCTCCCCGCTGGGGCCTCTGCCATAGCTGGGCGGATCCATAATGATGCCGTCATATTTCCGTCCCCGGCGAATTTCTCGCTGGATGAACTTGGCGCAGTCGTCCACCATCCAATGGATTTTGGCATCCGCAAGGCCGGAGGCCATGGCGTTTTCCTTGGCCCAGGCCACCATGCCCTTGGAGGCGTCCACATGGAATACCTCCGCGCCGCCTACGGCAGCAGCCAATGTTGCGCCGCCGGAATAGGCAAACAGGTTCAGCACCCGGACAGGGCGGCCCGCTGATGCCACCTTCTCCCGGATAAAGTCCCAGTTGGCGGCCTGTTCCGGAAAGACGCCGGTGTGCTTAAAGTTCATGGGCTTGACGTTGAAGGTCAGGTAGTCCTTATAGTGGATCTGCCACCGTTCCGGCAGGGTATGCTCCGTCCATCGTCCGCCGCCGGTATTGGAGCGGAGATACCGGGCGTCATAGTGCTTCCATTCCGGGGCAGCGTGGGGCGTATTCCAGATCACCTGGGGATCCGGCCGCACCAGGATATACTTTCCCCATCGTTCCAGACGCTCCCCATCGGAGGTGTCCAGAACCTCATATTCCTTCCATTCATCGGAAATCCAAAGCATGGGTTCCTCCTCTTCTTACTTCTCTCCTGCCTGTTTCTTTCGGGTACAATGAAACCTGTTACCCTCTCCGTCACGGCATTGGCGCTAAGCGCGCTTCCGCGCCCTTATCCCCAATATCCGTCGTCTCCCATGTCCGCTCCTCCGCCGTTGCCCATCCAGTCATCACCACCGAAATCGCCGAAATCGTCGTCCTCCACCCAGGAGGAGCTGTGCTCGGTACAAACCAGATAGGGCGCTTCCTCGCCGTAGTTGGAATTGCCGGAGAAGCCGTACCAATTGCCGTCCGTATAATATACATAGCTGTCGTTCAGGTAGCCGTCCACCAGGCCCGTCCCCACGGCGGCTCGGATCTGCTCCACCTCGTCCTGGTTCAGACGTACCAGGGAGCGGGACACCACGTCGCCGTAGTCATGACAGTAGTAGCCCGCAACACCGCCGCCGGAGGCGCAGTAATCCACCATCACATGCTTGTCGCAGGTTTCCGTAGGCTCGTCCCCGTTATAGACATTGACGTATACCACTCTCTGAATGCCCCGGACGTCGGATTGACAAGCGCTGGTTGCCAGCTTCCCGGAATCCAGGCAGATGGCGACGCTGTGGAAGGCGTTGCCGTTATACAGGGGCTCAGAGCCAAGGCCCTCATGGATGGGCTGCATCACCTTCCGCCACATGATGGCGGCAGGGTTCGCCGTGCTGACATGAATCTGCTCCGGCTGGTCATAGCCCACCCAGACCGCGGCGGTATAGTGCTTGGTATAGCCGCAGAACCACCGGTCACGGTTGGAAGAGGTGGTGCCGGTTTTGCCCGCGATCTGCTGACCGCCGAAGATGGCAGCACCGCCGGTGCCGTGGTTGG
>CAYMWT010000442.1:0-1596 GCA_964394055.1 uncultured Oscillospiraceae bacterium | reverse complement strand
CTGGTAGAGAACCTTGTGGGTTATATCCGGCGCAATGTATGCGTTCCTTTGCCCAAGGTGAAAAATCTGGAAGAGTTGAACGGAAAACTGCTGGAAAAGTGTGTTTGTTATCTGGAGCACAAAGTTGACAGCCGCCCGAATCCGGTAGGCATCCAGTTGGAAGAAGATCGACAGTGTCTGCAGCCCATGCCATCCTACACACCGGATGTTTCCAAGAGGGCATATCCCACTGTCAGCCGGTATTCCACAGTACTGTTTGAAACAAATACCTATTCTGTTCCATGCCGGTATACCGGAAAGAACACCACCCTGAAGGCATATCCCAACCACATAGAAGTCTGGATTGCCGGATCTCTGGTCGCCCGTCATGAAAGGCTCTTTGGCCGCAAGGGAGAATCTCTGGATTTGCAGCATTATCTTCCCATACTGGCACAGAAAGGCAGAGCAATCCGTTATGCACGTCCCGTCCAGAATGCGGTTCCGGCGGAATTCCTGAATTGGCTGGAAGGGCAGAATCTCACGGCCAAGGAAACAGTGGAATTGTTGGGACAGTGTGCCGATGTCGGGTATGCCGCAGTTATGTGCGGCAGGCTTCCCAATAGTCCGGAGCCGGTGGTGGAAGATCCTGTGAAGGTTCCGGCTGTAGATCTGGGTGCCTATGATGCCCTCTGTGGAAAGGGGGCTGCCGCATCGTGATTGATGTTAAGGAAGAACAGATAAAGCTTCTGTGCAGGCAGCTGAAGCTGCCTACGTTCGCCAACTATACAGACATTCTGCGGCAAAGCCAGCCCGGCGCTGATTTCGGTGATCTGCTCCTGGACCTTCTCATGGCTGAAACCAGTGCCAGACAGGAAAACCAGAACCGCCGCCGGCTAAAAGCTGCCGGATTTCCATTCCAGAAGACACTGGACGAGTTTGATTTTTCCTGGCTCAATCCCAGTATTTCTCCGGTGTTCATCCACGAACTGGCATCCTGCAAGTTCATTGATGACAGGAAGAATATCGTCATGATTGGAAATCCCGGCAGAGGAAAGACCCATATTTCCATTGCTATTGGCTTAAAAGCCTGCCTGCAGGGCTACCGGGTTCTGTTTAAGAACGCCGGTACGCTGGCAACGGAACTGACAGAGGCCAGAGATGCCTACCAGCTGGGCCGAATTGAACGCCAGCTGGAGAAAACGGATCTTCTGATCCTGGATGAACTGAGCTACATGAGCTTCAACAAATATGAGTCAGAACTGCTGTTTAAGGTAATCTCTGAGCGCAGTGAACGATCCAGCACCATTGTGACCACAAATCTGTCCTTCTCCGAATGGACACAGCTGTTTGAGAACACAACGATGGTCGCTGCCCTGGTCGACCGGCTGACATATCGATCCCATGTGCTGGATATGAGCGGACCATCTTACCGTTTGCTGACTGCACAGGCTGAGAATGAAGCCGCAGCAACCGCCGGCTACACCGCTGGCTGAATTTTCGGTCACAGCTGGCTCAGGGATTCACTCATACTTTTGTACCAGGTGGCTCAAGTATTCGTTAGCATAAGTGGCTCAAATATTGGCTAGCACCTGGCTCAAATATTCATTGACATTTACA
>CAYMWT010000441.1:0-1602 GCA_964394055.1 uncultured Oscillospiraceae bacterium | reverse complement strand
CTGGATGCTGCCTGCTTTCCTGCTGCTGTTTGGTCTGCATCTGCTGATTGACGCCTTCCGCAAGCCTGGCAAGCGTTCTGTTGGTCACATAGCGGTAAATTCCAACGCGACCCAGAGAAATCGGTGCGACATAGAAGGGGAAGCCTTCGACTGCTTTACCAGCTTTGGGGAACACAATCATCGTATCGACCTGCCCAGGCTGTCCAGGGGCAAGGCGGCGGTAAGCTTCGGCTCCCTGACTGTAGACTTAGGCGGCTGCCAGGAGATTGCTGAAAGCTGCCGCCTGGATCTGGACTGCTCCTTTGGAGATCTGGAGCTGATCATCCCCCGGCGCATCCGGGCCGTACCGGACGCGGGCACTACCTTCGGCAATGTTGAGTTCATCGGCGCCCCAGCTCCCGATGCCCCGGATACCATTACCGTCAAATGTGACGCAAGCTTTGGTGAGATCACACTAAGGTATGTTTAAGATAAAGTTTCCCGGCCCTTAATTTTTGATTAAGAGCCGGGCATCTTTTTGAATTTTTACCAAATGTTCTTGCTTTTTTCCATTGGGAATGGTACAATAATAATGACTATACCATAAAGGTAGGGATGAACCATGGCTAATGACGATTTTGACTTAGATTTCGACTTTGATAAGGAATATGACTTCGATCCCAAGATTCTGTCCGGCGACGATGGGCTGGGTGACGATATAGACCTTTCTCAATTTTCTGATGAAGAGCTGGGCCTGAAGTCCCAGGAGGACGGCTCCGAGGATCCCGGGGATTTTGACCTGGATTTCGATGTAAACGAATTTCTGGGGGATGAGGATGCCGAGCTCCCTGAGGAGCCCATTGCCGATGACGTACCGGAGTTTGCCAAGCGCGGGTCTTCCTCCCGCTTCGGCGATGCCGGCTACGGCGCTACGCCGGAATTTCCCGCGGACGCGGTTCCCACCGAGCTGGACGAAGAGCCTCCCATGGAGGAGCTGCCCCCGGAGGAGGAGCTGCCTGTGGACGAGGATGGAGAGCCGTCCCAGGATCCGGCAGAGGATAGCGCCGAAGCGTCTGAAAAGCCCCGCCGGAAGCCCAGAAAGCCCAAAAAGGAGCCCAAGGAGAAGAAGCCCGCAAAGCCCACCATTTTCAATAAGTTCTTCGATTTGTACTTTGCCCCCGTTCTGAACAAGGAGCTTCTGGAAGAGCCAAAGGATCCCAACGCGCCCCGACGCCGCAGGAAGACCAAGGCCCAGATCTTCAAGGAGGCCTATCTGCCCGCCATTGTGGTGTGCGTATCCCTGATTCTGGTGCTTTCCTTTGCCATCGGTGCTCTGTCCAACGGCATTAAGCAGCACAATCTGGACAAGGAAGCCAAGAAAAGCCAGCTTCAGGCATCCATATCCGCCTCTCAGCAGGAGGAATCCGACGCCCAGATCGCACTGGAGCAGGCAAAGGCTCTGGCCACCGTATATAATTATGACGATGCCATTGATGTGTTGGGTGACTTCCTGGGCGCTGTGGACACCGCTGACTACCCGGAGCATACGGCGCTTCGGGCGGAATACCTGGAAACCAAGAGCCGGCTGGTGATCCATCAGGATCCCTCTCTGATCCCCAACCT
>CAYMWT010000440.1:0-1614 GCA_964394055.1 uncultured Oscillospiraceae bacterium | reverse complement strand
GGTGTGGCGGAAATTCTGGCGGCGGCGGAAATCCTGCTGAAGAGTGGCAAACGTCACGCTACCCTGAAAATTGGCTTTACCCCCGATGAGGAGGTGGGCCAGGGTGCGGACCGGTTTGACGTAAAGGGCTTTGGGGCGGACTACGCCTACACCGCCGACGGCGGCACCTTGGGGGAGATCGAATACGAGAACTTCAACGCTGCTGGAGCCAAGGTGATCGTTCACGGCCTGAACATCCATCCCGGTTCTGCCAAGGATAAGATGGTGAACTCCATGCTCATTGCCATGGAATTTAACGCCCTGCTGCCGGTGAACCAGCGGCCGGAGTACACGTCAGGGTATGAAGGCTTCATCCACCTGCTGGGTATCCGGGGCGAGGTGGAGAACACCCAGATGCAGTATATCGTCCGGGATCATGACATGGTGAAATTTGAGGAAAAGAAGGCCGTCATGACCGCTGCTGCCGACTTCATCAACCGGAAATATGGGGAAGGCACCCTGGAACTGCAATTGAAGGACAGCTACTTCAATATGAAGAAGTGCATCGAGCCTTGCATGTATGTGGTGGAGCGGGCTAAAACCGCCATGGCCAAGGTGGGCATGAACCCCAGAGAGGTTCCCATCCGGGGCGGCACCGACGGGGCACGGTTAAGCTACGAAGGGCTGCCCTGTCCCAACCTGTGCACCGGCGGCGAGAACTACCACGGACGGTTCGAGTATATCCCGGTGGAGGATATGGAGAAGTGCGTAAATATGCTGGTGGAGATTCTCACCGGGTTCTAATTTAGAAAAGAAAGCCGCCAAGGATACAAAATCCTTGGCGGTTTTCTGTTCCCAAATTAAATCGACAAACTGGAATTTACGGTTTAATTTCCTCTCCGCAATAGCGGCAATGATTATACTTTCCGAGCCAAATCCCGCCAATACACTTTCCGCAGTTAGGGCAGCGCCAGAACGCAATATTTATGATTCCATAGACAATGATAGCGGCAATTGCTGCATAACCGAAGGGTGCAAACCTCGTCCAAGCCAGAAGTAACGTTAACACGCAAAAAATGGCGATCAGCGCCCACATTGCAGCTTTTGCGGTCTTTAATTTCATACCAGCGATCCTCCCAAATTCCGATTTATCTCTCTGCTTCCTTCCGCTCCACAGAGCGGATATTTTTTTCTGCCTTGAACCTGGGGGTCATCAGCTCATGGCCGCAGCCGAGACACCTCAGCCGGAAGTCTGCTCCCGTGCGCAGCACCAGCCACCGCTTCTCTCCACAGGGATGGGCCTTCTTCATGGTTAAAATATCGCCAACCTGAATGTCCATAGTTACCTTCCTTTGATGGCGTCCCAATACTGCTTGGCCGCCTGTTCCAGCTTGTTGGGGCCGTATTCATAGTAAGTGGTGCCCACCAGCGCATCCGGCAGGTATTGCTGCTGCACCCAGTGGTTGGGGTAGTCGTGGGGATAGAGATAGCCCTGCTCCCGCTCCATGGTGAAGGAGTCTGCGTGAACGTTTTGCAGGTGCCGGGGAAAGTCCCCGGTCTTGCCCTTGCGCACGTCGGCAATGGCCATGTCCAGGGCAATGTGGCCGGAGTTACTCTTGGGTGAGGTTGCCATGA
>CAYMWT010000439.1:0-1614 GCA_964394055.1 uncultured Oscillospiraceae bacterium | reverse complement strand
TCAACTTTCCACTTTCAACTTTCCACTATAAAGCTTTCCAGCAGTGCCCGTTGACATAACACCCGAATCAAATGCTTCCGGTATTCCGCGCTGCCCCGGAGATTGGAGCCTGTGGGCACCGTGTCCCCCAGATAAGACGCAAAGGCGGCGGCGCTGTCCGGGGTGATGCCATTCTTTAATAGTCCCCGGTCATCCCGGAACACCATGGCCCGCTGAGGCCGTGCCCCGATCACCGCCCGGTATTCCCCGTCCAGCCGGGACAGGGCGCAGGCAATCACAGGAAAATCCGTGCTCTGATTTCGGAACGCGGTGTAGCGGAACATCCCGGGCTTCTTCTTTATAATGAGGCGCACCAGAATGTCGTTGTCGTGCTTTCGGCTGGCAAATTCTTCCAGAGGCACGATGCCTCCCTTATATAGCTCCACAAAGCTGTCCATGGCGAGAAACACAGTCAGCACATCGGAGAACCCGAACCGGCCCCACAGGCTGCCGCCCACCGTGGCCATGTTCCGGAACTGGACGCCAATGATGTCCTTCACCGTCTGGCACACGGCCCCCTGGGTGTAGGCGTTCAGGCCGGGATGCTGCTCCAGCTGGCGCAGGGTGACCATAGCCCCGATGGAAAAGCCGTCCTCCCCTTCCTCGATGGTGTCCAGGCCCAGATCGCACAGGTCGATGGCGGTAGCCACCGTACCCTTGCCCATTTTCATCCAGAGCATGCCGCCGATGATCCGGTTCCGGCGGCTTTGGTTCAGCTGGTAGGCCTCCTCCAGACTGGCCGCCCGGACGTATTTCTGTATGGTTATCATAAAAGATCCTCCTTCGGGAATCCCTGTTTGTCGTATATCATTATACCGGATATTGTTGCTTTTGGGAAGAGAATTTGCTAAAATAAACCCAGATTTCAAAGGGAGGCACAGGTACATGGAGATTGGAAAAAATTGTCAATTGGGCTGTGTGATCCTGGCCTCCGGTCTGGGAATCCGGTTCGGCGGGAACAAGCTGCTGGCCCCCTTCCTTGGGCTGCCTCTGATTCTCCACGCCCTCCGGGCAACGGATGGGATTTTTGCCAAACGTGTGGTGGTGACCCGCAGCGAGGACGTGGCGAAAATCTGTCGGGAGGCAGGTGTGAACACCCTGGTTCATCGGCTTCCCTTCCGCAGCGATACCGTTCGGCTGGGAATGGAGGCCTTGGGAGAGATGGACGGGTGTCTGTTCTGTCCGGGGGATCAGCCTCTTTTGCGTCAGGAGACGGTAGCCGCCCTGGCCGGTGCCTTCGAACAGGAGCCGGACAAAATCTGGCGGCCCTGTTTTGGAAGTAGACCAGGCGCACCGGTACTGTTTCCGGCCTGGGCCTTTCCGGAGCTTCTGACATTGCCGGAGGGCATGGGCGGCGGCTATGTGGCGAAGGCCCATCCCCAGATGGTGCGGCTGCTGCCCATTGAGGAGGAACGGGAGCTGTGGGATGTGGATACGCCGGAGGATCTGAGGAGGCTGGAAGGATAGCCCTCCCCTGCCCTCTCAGTCACAGCGCAAAGCGCTGTGACAGCTCCCCCTCCGGGGCTTAGCAGCCGTTGACACATAGTGTCTTACGGATGCTTAGCGCAGAGCAGA
>CAYMWT010000438.1:0-1615 GCA_964394055.1 uncultured Oscillospiraceae bacterium | reverse complement strand
ATACACACAGCGCTTCATGACAGATATGGAACTTGCAGACCTGCTGATGCAAAGAGTAATCCTCTGCCGCAAAGGGAAAACAGTATACCTTTACAATGGAACGCATTATGTACGTTTGTCCGAAGACAAGCTTCGCACGCTTATCAAAGAAAAACTCCGTGAGGAGCTGAGCGTCAGAGGCAGTTCCAGCCAACTCAAAGGCGTAGTGGAAGCGATTACGGCCGAGCCCACTATTGAGAAGGATGATATCGGCAACATTCGCCATGGCTTGTGTTTGCAAAATGGCATTTTGGATGTTTCGACCTTTACTCTTTATGAGCATAGCCCGCAGTATAATTTCACATGGAAAATGCCAGTGAATTGGCTCAGAGCACAGCCATGCCCCGTTTTTGACGGCTTCCTGAATACAGTGACAGGGGGCGATCCCATTTTGACCCAGCGTTTCTGGGAGGCCATTGGCTATGTCTTGGTTCCCTATGACAATAATGCAAAGAGGTTTATCCTCATGATCGGTTACGGTGATACCGGCAAAAGCGTTCTCGGTGAATTGCTGCGTTCCTTCTTTGAACCCAGTTCCGTAGGGAGCGTGGATATTTTCAGAATGGGTGACCGTTTTTCACTGTCAACGCTTGTTCATAAGCTGGTGAACATCTCCATGGATTTGAGTGATTCCGCATTGAATGAGCAGGCTATATCTATCATTAAGCAAATTACTGGCAGAGATCTGGTTCAGGTAGAGGAAAAGTATATAACTCCTTATGCTGCGGAAATCAAATGTAAGCTGGTTTTTGGAACGAATCATCAGCTTCGGATCGGCTCCCAGGATCGGGCTTTTGCCAATCGTATTCTGTACCTGCCGTTCAATTACCCAATTCCTGTGAATCAGCAGGACCGCTTTCTGCTGGATAAGCTGCTAAATGAACGTTCCGGCATCCTGTATAAGGCGCTTTTTGCTTACCGCACCCTGGTTTCAAACGGTTATGTCTTTAGCGGTGATGATCGCTACAATCTCGTGCATGCATACCAGCCCGCTGAGGAGACCGTCAGCCAGACGGACACGCTGGAGCAATTTACCCGTGAGTGTTGCATGGAAGACATGGGAGGATTTGTGCCTACGGATATCCTGTACCAAAGCTACTTACAATTCTGTCAAATCCACCAGAGAGGGGGAATTGACAACAAACAGATTTTCTCTGCAAAGTTCAATGCGATTATCAGGCAGATGTATCCTGCGGCAAAGCTCTCAAAGAAGCGCATCAATGGAGTCCCCAGCAATGGGTATCAGGGTATTTCACTATGTTAAGTATACAAGAAAAACTCCAAAAATCAAGATATATGGAGGTCACATTATGAGTAACAATATTCTTACAATCAAAGAAGCTGCGGAAATTCTTCGCATCAGCAAAAGCAAGCTCTATGAACTTGCCAAGGACGGACTGGTTCCCAACATCAAGCTTGGCGGACGCATTGTCATTCCGGAGAACCAACTTATGGCCTGGATCGACAACGCTACAACTGGAGGTGCCCTATGAGCCAAAAGATTCTAAAAAGAGGCTCTTCCTACTACAACAAATTTGCTGTCTCGAATATGTTTCAGTAATTCCGGAGTTATAAA
>CAYMWT010000437.1:0-1619 GCA_964394055.1 uncultured Oscillospiraceae bacterium | reverse complement strand
TTGCCGGTGACGATATCACCCAGGGTCTGCCTCGAGTTGAAGAACTGTTTGAGGCCCGCCGTCCCAAGAAGATGGCCCAGATTTCCGAGATCACCGGCGTTGTCAGCATCGATGATACCCACCGCACCGCTCTGCGTAACATCACCGTTACCGCGGACGACGGCGAGGTCAAGGTCTATCAGGTGCCCTACTCCGTTGGTCTGAAGGTCGCCCACGGTAAGGTCGTGGAAAAGGGCCAGCCCATCACCGATGGCGCTCTCTATCCCCAGGACGTGCTTCGGATCTCCGGTGTGGAGGCTGTTCAGGATTACCTGGTGCAGTCCGTCCAGGCTGTGTACCGTCAGCAGGGCGTTGAAATCAACGATAAGCACATTGAGGTTATCATCCGTCAGATGATGCGCAAGGTGCACATCGAGGATCCCGGCGACACGGATCTGCTCACCGGCAGCACGGTGGACACCTTCGAGTTCGAGGACGCCAACGCCGCCATTCAGAAGCGGATCGATGCCGGTGAGACCGAGCTGCGGAAGGCCGAAGCCAGCGCCATGCTCCTTGGCATCACCAAGGCCGCTCTGGCCACCGACTCCTTCCTGTCCGCCGCCTCCTTCCAGGAGACCACCAAGGTGCTGACCGATGCCGCTATCAAGGGTAAGGTCGACCATCTGGTAGGTCTGAAGGAGAACGTGCTGATCGGTAAGCTGATTCCCGCAGGCTCCGGTCTGATGGCCTATCGTGACTATCAGCCCCTTGCCACCCCTGAATCCCGTCTTCCCGAGGAAGTCGTGGAAAATGCCCTGAACTAAAGGAAAACGCCTCTCCAGGCTGAGCCTGGGGAGGCATTTCTTTGGAATTTCAGATTATTTAGGCGCAAAAAAGCTGGCCTCTGCATTGGCAGGGGCCAGCTTTCCTATACTGTTTTACCGTCTGAGACAGTCTGACGCTTTTTTACTGGTTCGCCATTTCCTTCAGGGCGTCCTTGCGGCTGAAGTTGGCGCGGCCCTTCTCGTCGAAGCCCATGAACTTCACCCAGGTCATGTCGCCCAGGTTCAGCACGTCCTCCACCTTTTCCACACGGTGGTTCTCCAGCTTGGAGATGTGCACCATGCCGTCATGGCCGGGAGCGATTTCCACGAAAGCGCCGATGGGCAGGATGCGGACAACCTTGCCGTAGTAGAGCTTACCCACCTCGGGAACGAAGCAGATGTCGTCCACCATCTTCTTGGCAGCGTAGGCAGCGGCGGAATCCACAGCGGAGATGAACACGCTTCCGTCGTCGTCGATGTCCACCTTGGCGCCGGTGTCAGCACAGATCTTCTGAATGGTCTTGCCGCCAGAGCCGATGACCTCCCGGATCTTGTCCACGGGGATCTTCAGGGACAGCATCTTGGGTGCGAACTCGCTGACCTCGGCACGGGGTGCGGGGATGGCCTTCAGGATAACCTCGTCCAGGATCTCCAGACGGGCCTTGCGGCAACGCTCCAGAGCGTCGGCGATGATCTCCATGGTCAGACCCTTGTTCTTCAGGTCCATCTGAATGGCAGTGATGCCCTCGGTTGTACCGGCTACCTTAAAGTCCATTTCGCCGTGGAAGTCTTCCACGCCCTGGATATCGGTGAAGG
>CAYMWT010000436.1:0-1621 GCA_964394055.1 uncultured Oscillospiraceae bacterium | reverse complement strand
GTAGACGAGAAGTCCAGAACCGTGTCCCTGACCGCCTCCGGCATTGCCAAGGCGGAAAAATACTTCGGCGTGGAGAACCTGGCGGATTCGGAAAACGCCACCCTTTCCCATCACATCAACCAGGCCATGAAGGCCCGGGGCCTGATGAAAAAGGACATCGACTATGTGGTGAAGGATGGGGAAATCATCATCGTAGACGAGTTCACCGGCCGCCTCATGTATGGCAGACGGTATAACGAGGGCCTCCATCAGGCCATCGAGGCCAAGGAAGGGGTCAGCGTTGCCAGCGAAAGCAAGACCCTGGCCACCATCACCTTTCAGAACTTTTTCCGTCTGTACAACAAGCTTTCCGGTATGACCGGCACCGCCATGACCGAGGAGGAGGAATTCGCAGCCATCTATCGGCTGGACGTGGTGGAGATTCCCACCAACAAGCCGGTCATCCGGAAGGATCACTCCGACGTGGTGTATAAGACAGAAGCAGGCAAGTTCCGTGCCATTATCAACCAGGTGAAGGAATGCCACGCAAAGGGTCAGCCTGTGCTGGTTGGCACCATTTCCATTGAAAAAAGCGAACTGCTCAGCAAAATGCTGAAGCGGGAGGGCATCCCTCACAATGTCCTGAACGCCAAGCACCACGAGCAGGAGGCCCAGATTGTGGCCCAGGCCGGTAAGTACGGCGCCGTCACCATTGCCACCAACATGGCAGGTCGTGGTACGGATATCATGCTGGGCGGCAACGCCGACTTCCTGGCCAAGGCGGAGCTGGCAAAGATGAACCTGCCCGAGGAGCTCCTGCGGGAGGCGGATTCCTTTGCTGAGACCAGCGATCCCGAGATCCTGGCCGTCCGGGCAAAGTATGAGGAGCTGCTGAAAAAGTATAAGACCTCCATCGCCGATGAGGCGGAGAAGGTACGGCAGGTCGGCGGCCTGTTTATCATCGGCACCGAGCGCCACGAATCCCGGCGAATCGACAATCAGCTCCGTGGACGATCCGGCCGTCAGGGGGATCCCGGTGAGAGCCGGTTCTATCTGAGCCTGCAGGACGATCTGATGCGGCTGTTCTCCACCGACCGGGTCATGGGCATGATGGATACCCTGGGCCTGGACGAGGATACCCCCATTGACGCGAAAATCCTGAGTAACGCCGTAGAGAATGCCCAGAAGAACGTGGAATCCCGGAACTTCCGGGCCAGAAAGTCGGTTCTCGAATACGACGATGTGATGAACACCCAGCGTGAGGTCATCTACGCCCAGCGTCAGAAGGTGCTGGACGGAGAGGATCTCCGGGAGAATATGATGACCATGCTCCAGAGCCTGGTGGCGTCCAATGTGACAACCGCCCTCAGCGAAAGCGGCGGCGTGGCGGACGAAGGCGGCCTTACCCGGCTGGCAAGGGCCATGGAGGGCATCTACTTTGCCAAGGGTACCCTTTCTTCCCGGAAGGAACAGCTGCTGGGGAATCCTGTGGACGCCCTGACGGAAACGGTGTTCGAAATCGCCAAGCGCACCTATGAGGCCAAGGAGGCTGCCTACGGCGCTCCCGTTATGCGGGAGCTGGAGCGGGTGGTCATGCTCCGGGTGGTGGACGAATACTGGATGGACAACATCGACGCCATGG
>CAYMWT010000435.1:0-1631 GCA_964394055.1 uncultured Oscillospiraceae bacterium | reverse complement strand
CAGCATAGCGATTACGCGTTTTTTCTGAAAATACATGGTCACAGCTCCTTATATAAATTGGTGGTCACGCCATTGGTGAAAAGAAAATGCAGTCGTTACATTTCTTCGCATAAATAACATAACACATTTTTGTCTATTTCGAAAGGGACAAATCATCTAAAAAATCACCATCAGATTCTGCTTTTTGCACAATTGACAGCCAGGAAACGGGAAAGCTATTAGGAGTTTTTACCTCAGAAAGTCGCTTTTCCATCCAATACAGCCCCATCCACCGGTCAAATTTGTATCCGCAGTTGGGAAAAAAGGCCTGTACTCCATAGCCCAGGCTTTCGTGAAAATGACGGGAGGTCTCGTTTTCCTGGCAAACCAGAGCGTACATCAGCTGATAGCCCTGCTTTCGCAAAATCGCCTCCAGCGCCCGGTACAGCCTTGTTCCCACGCCCTTCCCCTGAAAATCCGGCCGCAGGTACACCGTAGGCTCCGCGCACCAGGCATAGGCCGGGCGGCTGTAGGGAGCGGAAGCGTAGGCATAGCCGCCGATGATCCCCTTTTCTTCCCAGACCAGCCAGGGAAACTGTCTGGTAAAGGTATCAAAGCGGCTGTAAAATTCCTCCAGGGAGGGGGCTTCATATTCAAAGGTAGCGGTGGAATGCAGCACATAGGGGGTGTAGATGGCCAGCATGGCAGGCACATCCTCCCGGCGGGCAGGTCGCAGCATGGGGTTCTCCTTTCAAAGTTCTCTCAATGCCCTCCCCTTTGGGGAGGGTGCCCCCGAAGGGGGTGGGTGAGGTGCAGAGGTTTTCGATCCGCTTCCCAGCTTTGCCTCCAAGGTTGGCTCTGTGGTACGGATCGCCTCATCCGCCCCAGTGTGCGCACTGGGGCACCTTCCCCAGAGGGGAAGGCGGTTACTATTTTATTCCAAGAAGTTCTTTTCGTCAAGGGATGCTCTGAATAAATCGGAAAGTGCTGATGGGGAAAGATTTTTCTTCAGATGAAAGTTTGGAAATTGCGGGAATACTGTATGTATTTCCCAATTTTCAAACTGCACAGCTGGAGAAAAAGATTCACCATTCAGACGCCGACGATTTATTTGGAGCATCCCATTGTTGACATTCCCATGAAAAACGGATAAAATAACAATGCCAACATTTTAAGTATTTAAAGGAGTTAAAGGAGGGAACACCATGGATGCTGGCGGCAGCGGCAATATACCCGGACGAAGTAGCGGCAGGTCTGTGGTGAACCCATAGACGCCTTTGTCCCGTAGATTGCCTCTTAAGTTATTCAGATAATGAAGGAGGAATATTCTATGCCAGAGCGTTTTGAAATTGTAGAAAAGGCCCTGCTTTCCATGCTGGAGGACAAGAAGTACGCGACCTTGCGTGACATCTTGGTGACCATGAACCCCAGCGATATCGCAGGGCTTTTCGGCGGACTGGAGGAAAACCAGATCCCGCTGATGTTCCGGCTCCTGCCCAAGGAGCTGGCCGCGGAAACCTTTGTGGAAATGGAGCCGGACGCCCAGGAGCTTCTGATCCAGGGCTTCTCGGATAACGAGTTAAAAGAAGTGCTGGACGAACTGTATGTGGATGACGCGGCGGATCTGGTGGAGGAGATGCCCGCCAACGTGG
>CAYMWT010000434.1:0-1635 GCA_964394055.1 uncultured Oscillospiraceae bacterium | reverse complement strand
AATCCCATAACCAGATATATTTTCATTCTTTCCACTACTTGTCGAGAATGTATAGCAGTTGACTGGCAAGCATGATTTGCTCCAACGACTCCCGTTTAGAACAATCCACATTTGCGTGGGCAGCTGGATTTCGGTAGGCGGCGATCAGTCCCTCAAATAAAAGTTTTACGCCCCGGCGATAATCTTTACCGCTTTGGTTAGTAGTATCGCAGAATTGAAATACTCCGTTGTCGCCAAACAGAGCACCAATAATATCCCCAACCTTGGCTGGAACGGTAGTGGCGGGCTTTAGCTCTGAGAATTTCTCCCGCAACCGGGTTTCAACTTCCTTGACTGCTTTTTCCGCTGCTGCGCCAAAGTGACCGTCACAATACAAGGTCTTTGATATGTTTATAATTCGTGGATGAATTTGATTCCACACACCCAAGTTAACCGGCTCCGCTTCGATGTGCTGTATAATGATATATAGCTCACCAAATGCAGTGGGGTTAAGTGCGAATGCACCCCCGTTCCCTTGAAAAAGAATCGATGCGATTCGAGGTAACGAATTCGCATAAAATGGGTACTCGTCCCTGATGCTGTTCGCAACAACTCCGATCATCCAGTTGACGCTTTGGACTTCCGATGCGGTGTGCATAAAGTTCATACCTAAATTGCTGCTTGTATTTTTTATCCACCGAACCAGCTCATTTACTACGCTTGAATATGGTGTGTTCATGGTGATTGCCTCTCTTTTTACATGGCAGTGACGACCCAGTTTGTCAATACATTATATCTCCCAAACCGTTTCATCCCCGCAGATATTGCGGATTTTCAGTCTCTGGGGCTGCTTCTCACTCTGGATAGTGCCATCCCAGAACGCCTTGGTTTTTTCGCCATCCCGAATGACGTAGCCCAGCTTGTCAATTTTGATTTCTCTGTCGGAGTGCCACTGGCCGTCACGGGCGGTGCAGTCCAGGCTCAGGAATTCAATCAGCTCCAGGCCCTCCTCACTGACCTCGATGGGTTTGAAGGCCTTCTTGGCATTCAGTCTGGACTTGTTGTTGAACTCCATAATTTTACCCATCACCCGGTCACTGATAAATCGGTCAATGGTGACGGTATAGCCGGAGAAGAACCCCTCGCTGGTCTGCTCGGTGTGAAATTCCGCATGGTCGCCAATCACCACATCGTCCAGAACGGTTTTCAGGTCCCGCAGTTCGATCTCCACAGTCGTGCTGTCATCCTCGGCAATAAACTTACGAATCTCTTTTTCACTGGTGATGTCGATATAATAGACGATGACCTTCTTGACGGAAGCATCCAAGTCGGGGATGGCCTGGTGGATGATCCGGTTCATGAGGACGGTGTCCAGCAGCTTGGAGGCGCTGTCCATCAGGTTGGGAATATACACGGGAATGCTGCCAATACGGCTGTCAGAGATGGCCCCTGCCCAGAAGGAATCCAGGGTAGATTCCTCTCGCAGGCCGGGAACCAGAGACTTGATCTTGTCCATGGTCTGAACAGGGTTGCGGTAGAGCTGTACGCCGTCCTTGATTTCCAATACATCAAATTCTGCGCCATCCGCTTTCAGACGGTCACGGGTGGTCTGGATGGAGTTGACGCCGATGTCACAGTGGATGAAGCGGCGGCCCA
>CAYMWT010000433.1:0-1660 GCA_964394055.1 uncultured Oscillospiraceae bacterium | reverse complement strand
CCGCCGAAGCCGCTCATAATGGAGCAGGTCTTGCAGCCGATGCAGCTTTTGATTTTCTTTCCGTCAATGGGACACTTCCGCTTGTCCAGGGCATGGCCCAGCTCAAACACCGCCAGCTTTAAGCCGGGACGATTGGAGATCAGCTCGTAGGCCGTAAAAATGCCGCCGGGGCCGGCGCCGATGATGGCAATATCGTAATTCATAACGCTCCGTCCTTTGTGATAGATATAGATAGAAAGGGCAAACCAATTTATTCAGAGTTTCCTGCACAAAAAAGCCGTAAGCAACGGGTCAGAAAACACCACGCTGTTTACGGAAAAAACCGGAATTGGAGGAATCCTCCCTGTTTTTCATTAGCCTTTGTTATCATATCATGGACATGGGGAAAAGTAAAGCAGAAAAAGGGGAAATATAATTTGTTTACAAATGGCAGCTCTTATCCCGGAACAAAGAGTTGGAATTTCCCTAGAAATATTTTGTCTTCTTCGAAAATAATACACAAAACCCGGATTATCTTCCCAAGAAAAGTTTTGAATGCAGCCAAAAATGAGGTACGTTAAAAAGTACGCTTATTCCGGAATCCACCTGCCTCATTTCATGCGGCGTACATGGGACGAAAAAAAGTATCCTATTTGATAAAAAAGTACCGATTTTAGAAATATTTGGTGATTTTATCCTGTTTTCAGGTTTTGCTCTGAAAATTTCCCCGCATCATATCCAAAAAAGGATGGATTTTGCGCCATTCGTCAATTGACCCGGAGGCAAAAATCTGGTATGATAGGACCATCCCAGTAAAGACGAAATAAGGAGGGAGATCGTATGAGTCTGCTGGTAAGCAATCTGTCCGCCGCCGTTTGGCTGATCCTTCTGATCGGGTTTTTGATTGTGGAGGGTGCATGTCCCATTCACCTGGTTTCCATCTGGTTCGCGGCCGGTTCCCTGGTGGCCCTGCTGGTAAGCCTGCTGGGCGGAGCGGTGTGGCTTCAGATCACGCTGTTCATCCTGGTATCCGCCGTGCTGCTGGCCCTGCTGTGGCCCATCGTACAAAAGTACATGAAGCCGAAGCTCACCGCCACCAATGTGGATGCTCTGGTGGGAACCCTGGGAATCGTGGTCAGCCCCATTGACAACGTGGACGCCGTAGGTCAGGTGAAGCTGAACGGTATGGAGTGGAGCGCCCGCAGCACCACAGGCGAGCCCATTCCCCAAGGCGTCAAGGTTCGGGTAGACCGGGTGCAGGGTGTGAAGGTTTTCGTAACCCCTGCGGAAGTTCCGGAAGAAGTGAAGTAAGTCAAAGTGAGAACGGCTTCCCGTTCTCAGAGAAAAACAGGAGGTAAATTTATGGGTCTTATTATTTTGGTCGCTGTCATTCTCATTGCGTTCCTCATTATCATTTCCAACATCGCCGTTGTCCAGCAGTCCCGGGCTTATGTCATTGAGCGTCTGGGCGCCTTCCACAGTGTGTGGGGCGTGGGCCTTCACTTCAAGGTTCCCTTCCTGGATCGGGTGGCCCGGAAGGTCAGCCTGAAGGAACAGGTTCTGGACTATCCTCCCCAGCCCGTGATCACCAAGGACAACGTCACCATGCAGATCGACACTGTCGTCTACTTCCAGATCACCGACCCCAAGCTGTACACCTACGGTGTGGAGCAGCCCATGA
>CAYMWT010000432.1:0-1661 GCA_964394055.1 uncultured Oscillospiraceae bacterium | reverse complement strand
AGTCCGTCATCTCTCCAATGAGCCGCTCCAGGCGCATGACGCCGCCCTCTCTGGTTTTGAAGGGCTTGCCATCCTTGCCGTTCATAGTGCCAAAGCCCAGATGTTCCAGTGCCACGGTTTCGGGGATGATGCCGCCCTTTCTCGCCGCCCGGAAGACCTGCTCAAAGTGAAGGGCCTGCCGCTTGTCGGTGATATACAGCAGCTTGTCCGGCTGAAAATCCCGCATCCGCTGCACCATGGTGGCAAGATCGGTGGTGGCGTAAATGGAGGAGCCGTCGGACTTGACCAGAATGCAGGGAGGCACTTCCTTCTTGTCCCCTTCCTCGGCCACAGGAATGACCAGCGCGCCCTCGCTTTCCACTGCCAGGCCCTTATCCTTAAAGGACTGGATCATGTCGGGGATATAGGGATCGGCGTCGCTTTCTCCCAGCCAGGATTCAAAGTGTACGTCCAGAGCATTGTAGATCCGTGTCATGTCCGCCACAGACAGCCGCATGATGTGCTTCCAGATGGCACGGTAGCCTCTTCTGCCGTTTTGCAGTTCAAAGGTGGCGGTGTGGGCCTTCTCCGCGAAAGCCTCGTCCTCCTTCTTCTTGGCAGAAGCAGCGGGATAGATCTCCTCCAATTCGGAAATGGTAAAGGGGGCCTCCTCCGGATATTCGCCCGTATAGTCCGGGTCGAAATAGCAAAGCTCCGGCTGGCGCTCCTGAAGCTCCGCGATGATCAGGCCCATTTGCAGGCCCCAGTCACCCAGGTGGATATCGCCAATGGTATGGTAACCGAAGAACCGATGCAGCCGCTTCAGGCTCTCTCCGATGATGGCAGAGCGGAGATGGCCGATGTGCAGCGGCTTGGCAACATTGGGGCCGCCGTAGTCCACCACGATGGTCTTCCCTGCCCCGGTTTTCTCCACGCCCAGATCTTCCGCTGTCCGCATCTGCTCCAGATAGCTTTGCAGGAAGGCGTCGCTGAGCTTCAGGTTGATGAAGCCGGGCATGACCGCATCCACCATAGAGTAGTCAGCGGCATCCAGCTTTTCCGCCACAGCCCTGGCGATCTGGATGGGGGCGCAGTGATAGGTTTTGGCAGCGGCCAGAGCGCCGTTACACTGGTACTCACACAGGTCAGGCCGGTTGGAAACCGTCACCCGGCCGAAATTCCCGTCATATCCCGCGTCCTCAAAGGCTTTGCGCATTTTTGCGGTGATGATATCTAAGATTTTTTCCATAGGTTTTTCTCCCAATCAAGAAATCAGGCCTTGGCTTTCCGCTCTGCCATCCAGGCCAGATAGTCGTCATAGGTGCCGTACTTGTCAATGATCGTGCCGTCGGGCTGGAAAGCGATCACCCGGTTACAGGTAGAGGTCAGCAGTTCGTGGTCATGGGAGGCCAGGAGCACAACCCCGGGGAAGGCCTCCAGGCCCTTGTTCACAGCCTGGATGGATTCCATATCCAGATGGTTGGTGGGCTGATCCAGCAGCACCACGTTGGCCCCGGAGAGCATCATCTTACTGAGCATACAGCGCACCTTTTCGCCGCCGGACAGCACGTTCACAGGCTTGAACACATCCTCGTTGCTGAAGAGCATCCGGCCCAGGAAGCCCCGGAGGTACACATCGTCCTTCTTGGCGGAATACTGCCGGAGCCAGTCCACCAGCTCCA
>CAYMWT010000431.1:0-1665 GCA_964394055.1 uncultured Oscillospiraceae bacterium | reverse complement strand
CAATGTCATTAAGTTAAGAAAAGCTGGACTTCACAGAAATGCGAGGTCCAGTTTTTTGTAATAGTTTCAAAAAAGCACTTGACAAACAGGTGAAAATGTGCGGCCTTTTTGCTATCCGCAGATAGCAAAAAGGCCCTTGTAATTAGGAGTGTCCCCACCCCAAATTACAAGGAGGTCTGTAAAATGTTAGATCGAATAAAGCTGGTGAAACGAAAAATGGATGAATCCTTGGAACAGCTATTCGAAGTATCCTGGATGTTTTCCAAGCAGCCAGAAAAGGATTTTACGAGAAACCGGAAGCTTCCCTTCCCTAAGCTTGTTTCATTTCTACTGGCTATGGAAGGAGGAACCCTGACAACGGAGTTGCTAGAGCGGTTTGGCTGTTCGATAGACACCGCATCCGCTTCCGCTTTTGTTCAGCAGAGAAGTAAGCTGGCGCCAGAGACATTTCCCGCGTTATTCGATTTATTTGTACGCAAGACCCAGTCACTTAAGTTATATAAGGGTTTACGCCTGTTTGCTGCAGATGGTTCAGATATCCAGATTCCAAACAATCCGGGACATATCAGTTCTCACTACCCCGGCACAAACGGTCAAGCACCATACAACATTCTTCATCTGGATGCCATTTATGATTTGCTTCAATGTACCTATCAGGATGCTTATTTAGTTGGAGACAGAGACTCTAACGAACAGGCTTCTTTGTGCCATATGGTTGACCGTTCCCCAGCAGAAAATGCTCTTATTATCATGGATAGAGGATATGAGGGGTATAACCTTTTGGCTCATATTCAGGAAAAAGGCTGGAAGTTTTTGCTCCGTGTTAAGGATGTCGGGCAACGCAGTGGAGTCACTGTCGGATTATCCCTCCCGGATACAGATGAATTTGATATGTCTGTTGAACTTTCTCTGACTACCAAACAAACCAACGAAGTGAAAGAACTCTGTAAGCGTAAAAATGAATACCGGTTCATTTCCTCAAGCCAGTCCTTTGACTACCTTCCCAAAACGAATAGGAAACATGAACCTCCCCAATTTTATCCACTCTCATTCCGAGTCGTTCGTTTCAAAATTACAGAGGACACCTACGAAACCGTTGTGACGAATCTTGATGCACAGTTTTTTCCTCCAAAAGAGCTTAAAAAGCTCTACGCCATGCGTTGGGGTATTGAAACTTCTTTTCGGGAACTAAAATATACTGTGGGATTGCTTCATTTTCACGCAAAAAAGGTGGAGTACATATACCAGGAAGTCTTCGCCAGACTCATCATGTACAACTTCACTGAACTGATTACCTCGCCCGTAATCATCCAGAAGGCTGATGCAAAGTATGCTTATAAAGCAAACTTTACTGTCGCTGTCCATGTTTGCAGACAATTCTTTCTTGGCAATGTATCTCCACCAGATGTTGAAGCTGTCATTCGCAGGAATGTTTCTCCCATTCGCCCCGGTAGAAGCAGACCTCGAAATATGACCGTTAAGCACGCGGTTAGCTTCGTTTACAGAGTAGCATAAATCTGGGCCTTTGAACAGTCCTTTTTAAGCAGATTTTTTAACCTGCTTGCTTGCCATGCCCTTTTTACAGAAAAAGTGCAACCGTCGCCGGCTGCACTCATTCTGTTTGCTATCCACCACTGGAACTATGCCACTAACTTAATGACATTG
>CAYMWT010000430.1:0-1680 GCA_964394055.1 uncultured Oscillospiraceae bacterium | reverse complement strand
CGCTTACAGCGCACAACTCGCACACACGCAGCCTGAGAAGTATTTTTTGCCACGCACATGTCGCGGCAAAAAATGATCCGACTCTATTCGCCGCTGCGGCGGCGAACTCTGCGAGGCTCTTTTTTGACACGCTGTTTCGGGAGTACCGCCAAAACGGTACTCCCGAATTTCTTTTGTCTGGAAAGGGGATCCTTGTTGAAATCCGCTTGGGGTTATGCTAAAATAAAGAAAAATTCGCACGGAGGAAGTTAAGACATGAGCAAGGTAGTTTTTCAGATCGAGGGCGCGGCCCAGGTGGCCATGGAATGCAATGACGGGGAGAACCTGCTGGAGCTGGCACGGCGGGCCAATGTGGCCATTGATGCCCCCTGTTCCGGCAACGGCTCCTGCGGCAAATGCCGGGTGAAGATCCTGGAGGGCCAGGTGGAATCCCTGCCCAGCCGTCATATCTCTGAGGAGGAATATCAGGAGGGCTGGCGGCTGTCATGCAGCTGCAAGGTAAAGGGAGATTGCACGGTGTTTGTGCCGGATATTGCCAGCGCCTACCAGTCCCGGATGAAGACCGCGGATCTCAGCAGCCCTCAGGAGATTGCCATTTTTGAGGCCTGCGAGGAAAGCCTGAGGGAAAGCGGCATCCATTTTGAAAACCGCTACCGCTTCCAGGTGATCACCATGGCAGAGCCTACCTTGGAGGACACCATGCCGGACAACGAACGGCTGACCTGGGCGGTGCAGGAGGCTTTCGGAGTGGAGAAGGTATCCATTCCCTTCTGCGTTATGGAAAAATTGGCCCATACACTCCGGGAGAATCAGTGGACGGTGTGCGTCAAAGGCGAGGTGAAGGGAGACACCTTTACCTGTATGGAAATCTGCGGCCCGGAGGATACGGCAATGGTTGGCTGTGCCATCGACATCGGCACCACCACGGTGACCATGGTGCTTACCGACCTGACCAACGGGAGAATCCAGGCGAAGGGCTCCTCCGGCAACGGGCAGATCCGCTACGGCGCTGACGTGATCAACCGGATCATTGAGCAGGGCCGTCCCGGAGGCAAAAAACGGCTTCAGGACGCCATTGTGAAGGAGACCCTGAATCCCATTATCGGTAAGCTGTGCAAGACCGCGGGCGTCTCCCCCAGAAGCATCCTCCGGCTCAGCATTGGCGCAAACACCACCATGAATCACCTGTTTGTGGGCGTAGACGCGGCCAGCGTCCGGATGGAGCCTTATATTCCCAGCTTCTTCTCCTGGGAGGGGCTGCTGGCAGGGGATCTGAAGCTTCCCGCCAATCCCCTGGCGCCCGTGGTCATTGCCCCCAACATCGGCTCCTATGTAGGCGGCGATATCACTGCCGGTACCCTGGCCTCCGGCATCTGGGACAAGGACGAAATGAGCCTGTTTATTGACCTGGGTACCAACGGCGAGATCGTTTTCGGCAACCGGGACTTCCTCATGTCCTGCGCCTGTTCCGCAGGCCCTGCCTTTGAGGGCGGCGACATCTCCTGTGGTATGCGTGCCACCGATGGGGCTGTGGAAGCGGTGACCATTGAGAAGAATACCATTGAGCCGACCCTGTCCATCATCGGCGACCCGGGACAGAAGTGCGTAGGCATCTGCGGCAGTGGCATTATCGACCTGATTTCCGAGCTGTTCCGCTGCGGTATCATCAACGCCAAGGGC
>CAYMWT010000429.1:219-1684 GCA_964394055.1 uncultured Oscillospiraceae bacterium | reverse complement strand
GATACAAATCCCAGCGCTCCGGTAAGCTTTTTCATAGCGGGCATCACAATATTGTTTTTGATACTTGCCTGTAAAATAATGGACTCCTTATCCCGATCCTTGGAAACATAGGCCATGCCCTGATCCACCGCAACCGCCGGATTGCTGACCGGCACCGGCTCTCCGTTTCGGTACAGGGTAACCTTACCTGTCAGTGGCTTTTCCAGTCCAAACAGGAGCCTTCCCAGCTCATGCATGCCGCAGTTTGACAGTCCGCCAAAGCCCAGGATCTCGCCCTTATGGAGGGTCACGTCAATGTTCTTGAAATAAGGCCGCATCGTGACCTGCTCCGCCTTCAAAAGCACCTCTTCCTCACAGGAACCGTCAAAATCCGGCCGGTAGTAGTCCCCCTGAAGCTCTCTGCCGATCATCAACGAACGCATTTTGGCAATGGACATGCCTTCCCGCTCCAGCGTATCGATGATCAGGCCGTCCCGAAGCACCGTAATGGTGTTGCACCGCTCCATCAGCTCATCCAGGTCATGGGAGATGAACAAAACCGCCTTATTCTCCTCGTGCATCCGCTGGATCAGATTGTAGATCAGCTTACGTCCCTTGGTGGCCAGCGCCGTGGTGGTTTCGTCGATGATCAGAATCTCCGGATGATTGACCATGGCCCGGGCAATCTCCACGATTTTGCGATCCTCAAAATTCAGCTGCTCTATATTCATCCGGCCCTTGATTTCCGGGACCCCGATCTCACTGAGAATGCGATCCGCTTCCGCATAGATGGTGTTCCAGTCAAGAAAGCCTCGCTTTGTGTACTGCTCCAGCCGTCCCGCGAAAATATTGGACGCCACGTCCAGCCCCGGGAAGGTGGCCGCCTCCTGGACGATCATGGCAACCCCGTGGTTCTGGGCATCTACCATGCTTTTGGGATCATACCGTTGGCCATGGAGTTCCAGTTCTCCGCTGTCTTTTTCCAAAGCACCTGCTACAATGGAGCAGAATGTGGATTTTCCCGAACCATTTTCTCCAATCAGGCCACGAATTTCGCCCTTTCGGATTTCCACATCCACGTCAATCAGCGCTCTCGTGGGGCCGAAGGCTTTGCAAACCTTCCGCGCTGTCAGGATCAGTTCTCTTTCCATTACGCTCCTCCGTTCATTCGGTCAGATCTTTGGAATCCCATAGGGATCAAATAACGGTATCCGTCTGGGAATTTATAGCTTTATACTACTGATTTTGTGGATTACTTTCAATGACCTAAAAAGACCTGAGATTTTTTTCGAGTATCGTATTTCGTCGTTTTTTATCGTTTTGCACATTATATTCGCATTATTTTTGTGCATAATAAACATTTTTCGAAGAGAACGTCAGCATGGCGTATCCTGAAGCGCCATTCCCTCTCTCACCCGCAGACGATTGATCCACAAGCCTCCCAAGGCAAAAAACAAGGCCGAAGCAAGCTTCGACCTTGTAAGAA
>CAYMWT010000429.1:0-209 GCA_964394055.1 uncultured Oscillospiraceae bacterium | reverse complement strand
TTCTGAACGTCTTCCGGATCTCATTTGTACTCCCGCCGCAGATCCAGGGGCGTCTTACCATACTTGTTGCGAAATACACGATAGAAATAGGTCTTATTCTGATATCCGCAGCGCTCAATGATTTCATTGATGCTCAGCTGCGTAGATGTAAGCAGCGTTGCCGCATATTCCAGCCGCCTCTCGATGCAGTATTCCGTCAGGGTCATATT
>CAYMWT010000428.1:0-1687 GCA_964394055.1 uncultured Oscillospiraceae bacterium | reverse complement strand
CACTGACATCTTTCTTCCATTGGTTTTTACCTCCATAATAAAAATATCCCGGAGCAATAATACTGCTCTGGGTCTTCTATGGAGATAATATATAATTGAAGGAATAGACTCATCCGGATCTGTAGGGGTAGTTGGCTTGCACTAAAAATTTCAGAAACTGCAAATGCGAATGGTTGCCCATTCCTGGTTATTCATCAGCTTCTCTGATATTGGAGGTATAGCTTTCCGGACGGATGCCATAATGGTCGAAGATTCTGACTGCATGGTCTGCCAGCCGAATCAGTTCTTTATATTCCATTTCTCCGTTGCGGTACTTGTACCCATCTACATAGCTGACAGCATTGAAAACAAAATGGATATGTAAATACTTGGTGTCTTCATGGAGGGCATAGGCAATCTGGTACCGCTCAGCAATGGGTTCACAAATCCGCTGCGCAATCGTGGCCATCCATATACGTTTGGGAGCATTGTGTCCACCGAACGAAACGATAAAGTGATGAAGTCTTATCCGTGAATTCTTTCCAAACTTCTCCGATACAGCAATCATGCTTCCTGCTATATTGTTAGGGTCTACTCTATAAGCGCCTTTGATTCCGGATGGTGTTTTATCCGGACGCATAATATAATTTATTAGATCAGGAATTGCATTGTCGTCATGATATTTTCCAGGTGCACATACTTTCTTAAAGAAAAACATATATCATTCTCCTTTGTTATATATATTATCATAATATTATGTATACCATATATTTATATGATATATTTTGCTCTGCTTCTCATTTGGTTTTCTACATATCTTTATCTGTTAATATCCTATTTGTTTATACATTCTTGTAGACAAGCTCTTCGCAGGGGTAGCATTTCTTGCTACTCCCACGGGGTCTACTATTATGTTCGTTCGTTTTAACTTTTTACAACACTACCCTCCGTCTTTTGTGTAATGTTCTGCTGTTGCATAAAATGCGAATCCTTTATGATATTTACTAACATCTATGTAAAACCTGAGAGGAGGTTAATGAAATGACCGATGATAAAACAAGTATCATAAACATGCGTCGGCGAACCACACGTATGGAACACGAAGGGGACTACTGGATGCCGACAGAAAAAGAAGAACTGGCAAGAGCCTTCAATGAGGGAATGGGTATTACGGAGATGGCTACGAAATTCCGGAGGACAGAACCTGCCATCATGCAGCAGATCGAGAACATGGATTTATACAACCGAAAGGAAAATCCCTCCAGACGAAGATTCCCCAGGAAAGCTTCTGGCTGTTTATGCAGCAAGTGCCCCAATTATACGGATGTCTGCTCCAACCGGGAGCATTGTCCGCACATGAAGGAGGAAATCTAATGTTGGAGGAATATCAGGATATTTTAACAGTAGAGGAAGTCTGTGAAGCCCTGAGAATGGGCTATAACGCTGTATATGACATCCTAAACAGCGGTAAGCTGAAAGCATTTCGGAACGGTAAGCACTGGAGGATTCCTAAAAAGGCGGTGCTGGAATATATTATGGAGCAGGCAAAGCTAAAATGAAACAAGGGGAGCGGCACATCCGCTCCCCTAAAATTGATTGTGAATCAGTCCGAATATAACTTAGTGTCTAAGCTATTACTGGTGTCTACTGTCCATGGCAATGAGAAATGTTTTCAAAATATCCTCCGCATATTTTTGCTCAAGAGGCG
>CAYMWT010000427.1:0-1690 GCA_964394055.1 uncultured Oscillospiraceae bacterium | reverse complement strand
ACCGACATCGACGCTCTGGGCGACAAGATGATCGCCTGCATCGAAGCCAAGCGTGACGCTCTGGGCATCTAATTTCCTGGAAACTCTGAAAAAATCGCCTGCGGCTGTGACCGGATCTTTTGGCCCATCCGTGCAGTTTCCAAAGTGGGAAATACACAAAGTATTCCTCCACTTTTGAAACTTTCGTCTGTGCCAAAATCTCTCGTCCACAGCACTTGTCGATTTCTCCAGAGCTTCCATTGCGCGCTTATTCTGATTCCTTCACTTAAACTTTAGCGAGGTCTTTTCAATGAAAGTAGCGATTACCGGCAAGGGCGGCGTGGGCAAAACCACCCTCTCTTCCACCCTGGCAAGACTGTATGCCGACGAAGGCCGCACGGTTCTGGCGGCGGACGTGGATCCGGACGCCAACCTGGGTCTGGCCCTGGGCCTGAGCCAGGAGGAGGTGGACAAGATCGTCCCCATCTCCAAGATGCGCACCCTGGTTGAGGAGCGCACCGGCGCCAACGCGGCCAACAAGTTCTTTAAGCTGAACCCCTATGTTGCCGATATTCCCGACACCTTCTCCCGGGACATCAACGGCGTAAAGCTGCTGGTCATGGGAACGGTGGACTTGGGCGGCAGCGGCTGCGTCTGTCCCGAGCATGTGATGCTGAAGGCCGTTCTCTCCGCCCTGACCTATCGGAAAAACGATGTGGTCATTATGGACATGGAGGCCGGTCTGGAGCATCTGGGACGGGGCACAGCGGCCAACATGGATCAGCTGATCGTGGTGGTGGAGCCGGGCGCCCGGTCTGTCCAGACCTACAGCAACGTAAAGCGTCTGGCGGCGGATCTGGGCATCAAGACCGTCCGGGTGGTGGCAAACAAGATCCGGGACGAAAAGGATGAAAGCTTCATCCGCTCCGTCATTCCCGCGGAGGACTTCCTGGGCTTTATCCACTACAACCCCGACATCATGGATGCTGACCGGCAGGGCAAATCGCCCTATGACTTCAGCCCCAAGGCCATTGAAGAGATCCGAACCATTAAAGAAATTCTGGATCGTGACGAACATTAATTAGGAGGAAAAACCGTGACACTTTTTGATAGAGTATTTGGCGGTAACGACTACAACTACGAGCGTACCGTAGCCGCCATTGATAACGCCATCGCCACCTACGGCGAAGGCGAAGCAGTGTCCTTCCCCGACACCGCTTACAGCCTGCCCTGCTACTACGGCGTCACCGGCGTGAAGATCACCAACCTGGGTGAGATGAAGGCCGCTATGACCACCATCAAGGGCATGATGACCCGCAACAAGCGCCTTCAGGACGCCTTTGACAGCGGCATTGCTTCCGCTCTGTGCGCTGAGTTCCTGGAAGCTCTGAAGTACATCCATGGCGCCACTCCCTACGCTGAGCCTGAAATGGGCCACCTGTCCGACGCCTTCGTTCGGAACCTGGGTGTTCCCCTGGTCACCGGCGATATCCCCGGCGTGGCCGTTATCATCGGCGGCGCTGAGGATCCCGCTGAGACCGTGGCTCTGGCCAAGTCCTACCAGGCACAGGGCATTCTGGTGTCCCTGACCGGCGACTCCATCAAGCACTGCTACGACGCCGGCATGAAGCTGGGCGAAAACGTCCGTGTGGTGCCTCTGGGCTATGAGATGCAGTCCGTCATCCATGTGGTGTCCGTGGCCGTCCGTGCC
>CAYMWT010000426.1:0-1695 GCA_964394055.1 uncultured Oscillospiraceae bacterium | reverse complement strand
CCTTCCTGTGGTGTTTACAGAGGGAAGGGATCAGGCCCGGAATGAAGACGGCGCCACGCTTCAGGATACCCTGGACGGAGAGATCACCGGGCTGCTGTGTGAGGAGAATCGGTTCGCCTTTGCCTTCGGGCATTCCGGGCAGGAGGTCTCCCGGCTGCTGCGCCGTGGAATCCGGATGGACTTTCGGGAAGAGGCAGAAAAAAAGCTGGATTTTTTCCGAAAGCTTCCCATAGGAGACAGCCATCCCTATCCCCGGCTTTACGCGAAATGCGCCTCCGTTATGAAAACCCAGCTTTATTCTCCGGAAGGGGAATTCTCCACGATCTGGTCTACGCCGGATCGGCTGCCCCATGCCAAATGCTGGCTGTGGGACTCCGTATTCCATGCCCTGGGCCACAGGCATATTGACCCAAAGCTGGCCGAGGATCTGATCCGTGCCCTTTGGGTGCATCAGGATGAAGATGGGTTCATCCCCCATATGGCATTTCTGGGTGAAAAATCCAATATCACCCAGCCCCCGGTTATGGGCTGGGGAAGCTGGAAACTGTACGAAACCTCTCACGATAAGGCCTTTTTGGCTGAAGCCTACGCCCATAACCGAAGCTTTCTGAATTGGTGCGACCAAAACCGCAGACTGTCAGACAAGGCCCTCTACACCTGGGAAACCCATGGAGACGCAAATTGCAGGTGCGACGAATGCGGAATGGACAATTCTCCCAGATTCGACGAAAAAGGCCCCCTGTACGCCATCGATTTTTCCTGTTTCATGGCAAATGATGTCAGAGCCATGAAGCGCATGGCCGACGAGCTTCATCGTCCGGATGAGGCCGCGTTTTACGAAAGCTGGTATACCAAGATTGCGGAAGATGTCAACCGGTATCTGTGGAGCGAGGAAGCACAGTTCTATTTTGACTACAGCATCCCGGGAAAGGCTCTGCATCCGGTTTGGTCAGTAGCATCCTTCCTGCCTCTGTTTGCGGGCATCTGTGATGATCGGCAGGCAGCTTGTCTGGTTCACCATTTGCGTGACCCGGAGAGCTTTGGGACCCCCTTCCCCATTCCCAGCGTTTCCAGGAAGGATCCCACCTTCGGCACGGATATGTGGCGCGGGCCGGTATGGATCAATTATAACTACATGATCTGCGAGGGGCTGAGCCAATACGGCTATGGGGACTTTGGCCGGGAAATCATGGAAAAAACCATCGGGTTTGTAAACAGCTGGTACCAGGACACCGGTACCATTTATGAGTTCTACGACAGCAATAACCGCAGGGCCTCCCATTATCTGAACCGGAAGGGGCCAGCCTTTGCCCCATACAACATTGACGTTCGCTTGCAGGCGATTCGGGACTACGGCTGGAGCTGTACGCTGCTGTTTGACTGGCTGAATCAAACGTGGTAGCACTCTTTTCATTCCGAATCCACAGTCTAGGGAAACTCTGAATAAATCGTCTGCGGCTGAGTCAAAATCTCTCGCTATCAGCTCTTGTCGATTTAATCAGAGCTTCCCTAGTGCGAAAAAGGGAAATTCTCCACACATTGGCGGAGAATTTCCCTTTTTGTATTCAATCCGGCAAGTCGGTTTCCTTCAGATCCTTGCCACGCCGGATGCCCGGGCAGCTTCTGCCACGGCTTTTGCAACAGCGGGGCCGACCCTGGGATCAAAGGCTGCGGGGATGATATAATCCTCGTTCA
>CAYMWT010000425.1:0-1702 GCA_964394055.1 uncultured Oscillospiraceae bacterium | reverse complement strand
CTTCCTGGGCGCCGGCAACAACCCCATGGTCGGCATGACCGTTTCCGTGGCTGTTGCTGTTGAGGAATCTCTTAAGTAAGAGCAGCCCCTTCAAAACGTTAAATAAAAGGAAGCACATCCTGCCTGAGAAATCGGGCAAGATGTGCTTCCTGTTTTTATGCTTTCAGGGAGTGCTTTCATGAAGAAAACAGGGGCACGGTTTCAGCCTGAATCGAAACCGGTTCAGCTCAGGATCCCCAGAGACTGGAGAAACAGAATCAGCATCACACAGGGGGTCACAAACCGGGTCATGAAGGAATAGAGCTTCTTACGGCGGAATTTGCAGCCGCCCACCTCCATTTCCTCCGCAATCCAATTGGGGCCTATCACCCAGCCCACGAAAATACTGGTGAGCAGGGCGATGAGCGGCATGAGAAAGCTGTTGCTCAGGTAATCCACGAGATCCAGAATTTGGGCAACGCTGCCATTGGGCAGGGGCAGCTCCATATAGAAAATGTTGTAGCCCATGCATACCACAGCCGCCGCGGCAGCAAAAATCAGGGCAATCACCAGGCTGACCTTCTTCCGGCTCTGGTGGAAAATTTCCATGCAGTTGGATACCAGTGTCTCCATAATGGAAATGTTGGAGGTAATGGCGGCAAACAGCACCATCAGGAAGAACAGCAGGCCGATCACATTTCCGGCGGCGCCCATGGAGTGGAACACCTTGGGCAGGGATACGAACATCAGGCTTGGGCCGGCGCTCATTCCCTCGGTTCCGGAGAAGACAAACACAGCGGGAATAATCATCATACCTGCCAGGAAGGCGGCCAGGGTGTCAAACAGCTCGATCTGGGTCAGGGATACGTTCAGGTTCACGTCCTTTTTCACATAGGAGCCATAGGTAATCATAATGCCCATGGAGACGCTGAGGGAGAAGAACAGCTGGCTCATGGCATCCAGCAGGATTTGCAGAAACCGCTGGATGGTCATACCGTGAAAGTCCGGCTTCACATAGACAGCCAGGCCCTCCAGTCCGGTGCGGGTGATGCCGTTATCGTCGGTGCGGCGCAGAGTCAGGGAGTAGACGGCAATGCCGACGACCAGCAGAAGAAGCCCTGGCATAATGACCTTTGAAAACTTTTCAATGCCCTTTTCCACGCCACAGTAGACAATAAAGGCGGTTATGGCAAGAAAAATCAGCATAAAGCAGATGGGCGAGACCGGAGCGGTGATAAAGCCTGTAAAGAAGCCGTCTCCGGCGGCGGCAGAACCGGCCCCGCTGAGATAGACTGTTGCGTATTTCAGGATCCATCCGCCGATGACGGAGTAGTAGGTCATGATAAGGGTGGGAACCAGAAAGGTCATGTGCCCCAGGAATTTCCACCTGGGCCGCACCGCGCCGAAGGCATGGAGTGCGCCAACCTGGGTGCGACGTCCGATGGCCACGTCCGTGGTCAGCAGGGAAAATCCGAAGGTCAGCACCAATACCAGGTAGACCAGCAGGAAGATACCGCCGCCGTCCTTCGCGGCCAGATAGGGAAACCGCCATATATTGCCAACGCCCACGGCGCTTCCGGCAGCGGCCAGAACAAAGCCAATGGAGCCGGTGAAGCTGCTTTTTTTGTTCATAGAATTTTCTCCTGTCCATTCAAAAATATCAGATGCTATTATAGGGAATTCTCCCTGAATTTGCAAGAGCCGTTTCCGTAAAACAGGCAAA
>CAYMWT010000424.1:0-1734 GCA_964394055.1 uncultured Oscillospiraceae bacterium | reverse complement strand
CCAGAAGCATTATAATATTCTTTTCTTCCTCCGGGGCTTCGTACCAGATGTAGCCGATCAGGGCACAGTAGTACAGGCGTTCCGCCTTGACCCAAAAATCTTCCCCGGATTTTTCGCCTTCGCCCTTGGTATTCATAATCAGAGCGTTTACCAGCTTCAGGATATCTTTCTCTGAGCGGATATAGGCCAGAGGGTTATATTTCATGGATTTCTTGAAATTGATAAGATTCAGGCATTTAATTCGGTATTTCTTCCTTCTCAGGAAGGTGCCAATCTCAGGCAAAAGTGTTCCTTTCGGATCGGTCACGACATACGAGGAATGAGCCTGTAAAAGGGATGGCTTACAGAAAAAGCGGGTCTTGCCTGAGCCGGAACCACCAATTACAAGGATATTCTTATTCCGGGCGTACTTCGGCTGCTTCGGGCGGCTCGCCATGGTCAGGCGTTCCGTCATGGTCATGGGGATGTTCTGAAAGAAATCCGGGTCTATGTAAGGAGCAATGTCAGCGGCGGTACCCCAACGGGCGCTGCCGTATTCCATGCCGTGCCGGTATTTTTTGGCGTTCTGGCTTCGCAGATATACGGCCATGCGTAGCATAACAGCACCGGCGATTCCCAGCAGCAGATCTGTGGAATGGAAGCTGGGCAGCATATTGGAGAAGGCAGCAGAAAAGCCCTCCGAAATGGCAATGAGCCGGGCGGAAAGATCTTCGCCGGGCGCCAGACGGAAGGCTTGGGATGCTTTGTTGCAGAAATACGCAACGATGGCATAGGGAATATTGGGAAGGATCAGCTTTTTGTAGTTTACAACTCAACACCTCGCTCCTTTACTTTGACCTTTTCACGGTCAAGTTCTCTGTGCTGATTCCGGGCCTGCTCCTTTGCCTGCGCCAGACGCTGACGGATGGAAGGCTTCCGGTGCAGCTTCTCGGCGGTAAACTCCTGGAAGGCTGCCGTGATGGCATCTGCATCCTGGCTTTTGAAAAATACCAAATACCGGGGCTGTTCAGCCGTAGTATCCTTTTTCAGGGCAAAGTCCACGTGATACTTTTTCGCCACCTGGGTAAAAGCCTTGATATTCTTCTCGGTGATTTCAATGTTGGCAAGTCCCGCGTTCTGCCGGGCAAGCTGTTTCAGAGATTGCCTACCGTGGTAGATCTTCGGCTGCTTATTCTTCCGGGCATCCAGATAAGCGTTGATGGCCTTTTCCAGGACCTGCTCGCTCATTCTGGCACCATCAACGATCAGAGCGACGGATTTGCCGGTGACTTCCTCCTGCATCAGTATCGCCTCCCTTGCACATCTGCGGCCATGTCATGCTGCACCAGGGCAGAATAGTAGCTCCCCATGGTAAAAGTCGCATTGTACAGGGCTGCCAGAAGATATTTCTTGATATTGCGGATACGGGTGGTGTTCTCCTTCATGCAGGACATGACATACTGGATATGGGAAGCGTTCAGCTTCAGAAACCGTGATTTGACTACCTCCGCCGGGAAATCGTCGCTTGAAATGCGGATCGTTTTCCGGGAAGTGCAAACTGTATCAAGGATGACCTCCGCGATCTCGTCCAACTGTTCACGGTCCACCTGCGGATCGGCCGCAAGAATCTCATAGTCAATGTTCTCCAAAATGATTTGACGGTATATTTCTCTGGATTCCATCCCATCCTTTCCCATCCTCGTTCCCATGGGGGTAGGGGGATTTGATAGGATAGGATTTGGTTCATCAGTATTT
>CAYMWT010000423.1:0-1757 GCA_964394055.1 uncultured Oscillospiraceae bacterium | reverse complement strand
AATGTGTTCACGATTATTTCTTCAAGAGTGGTCTTGACAAGGGGACCATTATAATGTGCTTTTCGTTGCTGCATAATACGGATTCCAATTAACTTCTTGTCGATTTCCATGTTTATCACCACTTTTTCAAATCTTATCATGGGAAAAAGCCAAAATAAACAATAGAGTACAGAACAAATCTGTTTACTATTTACTTTTACATAATTTTTATTGATAATTCTGTTATTTCAGTATTTTCACGCATTCTACCAAATTTATTTACGTTTTGACATTTGCTATTGCATTAGCAAATTTATATGCTACTATATGCCAGAAAGGAGTGAAAGCAAATGGAAACTACTAAAAAAATAATGCAAAAAATAGCGGGGAAGATTGCAAAGCAAACTTTGGTACACAATGCAAACAGCACAACTTGCTTTACAATATACCAACCCCATCCGCCCAAAAGTTTAGATCGATTTAAGAACAAAAACGTATGATTTCAACATTGGCACAAAAAGCAACAAATAAGTTTTTCCCGGTTATTGGATCTGAAGATGCAGAACTGTGTATCTATTCTTTCTTCATACTATTCTCCAAATTGTTAAGCCTTACCGAAGTGCTTTTAAGTGGAATTATCCTGCGTAATGTTTGGAATGCGATACTGTTCTATTTCGTGTTCGCACCCCTCCGAGAGTATTCAGGAGGAATTCACGCTAGAAAGGAAAAAACCTGCATATTTTGTACTGCCCTTGCGCTCTTTCTTTCGATCGCTGGAATCAAGCTCTTGGAGGTCACAGTGGGGTGTGCCATTCAAGCTGGTTTACTGATTGTTGGTACATCTGTCGTTTTCCTCTTTAGTCCGTTAGACACTCCCGAAAAGCCCCTTGACGAAAATGAGCGTATATTATTCGGTCAAAAGTCAAAACAACTCTGTATAGCGGTAGATCTATTCGCTGTCTTGGCCTATATGCTTGGTCTTAGTGGCATTATGAATGCCTTATCCATGGGACTAGCGCTTGAAGGTATCCTTCTGATAGCTGGAAAGATTCAGAGTAGCAAGATTGCCCCAAGCTATAGCTCTGCATGGAGTTACTGGCCGGGGTATGGCTGCTGCCATGAAGATACCTACCTGTCTGACCTTAAAGCGGTAGCATCCTGCTATGGAATCTATCCAGAGGACGTGGATGCCCTGCTCAGGGATGGTGTCTCCATGGAGGAAATTGAAGAGTATATCTACTGTGGTTAAGGAGGAAAAATGTGGTTCAGAAAACATAAGCAGGGATGCTATTATCCCTATCGGCACAAGAAACTTTACATTAAGCCCTTGAATATCTGGGTGAACTATCTATGGAAATCGTCCCACTAGGGTACACCCTATTGGCACAGAAAAACAGGCCTCAAAAGTGTGCCAATAGGGTTGGTTTTCGAGTTTTGGCATATGCCACTTAAAACAGGGGCCCTAATGAGAATCGGAGGTGAGATTTTGAAAGTAGGTTATGTCCGTGTCAGCACCCAGGGGCAGAACACAGCCCGTCAGGAAGTGCTGATGCAGGAGCTTGGGGTAGAGACAGTCTTCATCGACCGCATGAGTGGCAAGAATACAGACAGGCCAGAGCTAAAGAAGGTGCTGGCCTTTGTCCGGAAGGGAGACGCCATCGTGGTGGAGAGTATCAGCCGGTTTGCTAGGAATACCCGTGACCTGTTGGAGCTGGTAGAAAAACTTCAGGAGAAGCAGGTGGAGTTTATCTCCAAGAAGGAAGCCATCGACACCACCA
>CAYMWT010000422.1:0-1760 GCA_964394055.1 uncultured Oscillospiraceae bacterium | reverse complement strand
CGATGATCAGGGCCTTACAGTGGCCGATGTGAAGATATCCGTTGGGCTCCGGCGGAAACCGGGTGTGGACGGTCTGACCCGCATAGCGTCCGCCCTCGGCGATGTCTTCATCAATAAAGGCATGGATAAAGTTTTTGCTTTCGGTGGTCTCAGCCATAGAAATACATCCTCTCTTCTGTCACAGTTTTCCAAGTTTAGGTCATTATAAACCATTCCCGCCGGATTTGCAACAGAAAAACCAGCCAGAATCAGAAAAGAACCAGGGTTTCTCTGTGTGAAAAATGTACGAAGCCGGAAAGATTATGAAAAAACAGAAAACATTTTAAGAAATCTTAAAATTATGGTTGTCAATTGGCGCAACTTATATTAAAATAGGAAAGGATAAAAATAAGGAGTGAGAGAAATGAGCGAAATCAGATACAAGCGCATCCTGCTGAAGCTCAGCGGCGAGGCCTTGGGTGAAAATATTCCCGGAAACGGGGCCATGGGTCTGGACTTCCAGAAGATCCACGGGGTATGCGACGTGATCCGGCAGTGCCACGACCTGGGTGTTCAGATCGGCCTGGTTATCGGCGGCGGCAATTTCTGGCGTGGCGTGAAGAACGGCAGCGGCAAGATGCAGCGCTCCCACGGAGATGCCATGGGTATGCTGGCCACGGTGATGAACGCCATTGCGGTGGCGGATGTTCTGACCCAGCACGGCATGGATGCCCGAGTCTTAAGCGCCGTGGAGATGAACAAGTTCACCGAGTATTTCACCCGGGATCGTGCTGACCGTTACTTAAACGAGGGCAAGGTTGTCATCTTCGCCGCCGGTACCGGCAATCCCTATTTTTCCACCGATACCGGTGCTGTGCTCCGGGGTGTGGAAATCGAGGCGGATGCCATCCTGATGGCAAAGAACATCGACGCCATCTATTCCGCCGATCCCCACAAGGATCCTACAGCTGTCCGCTACAGCAGACTTACCTATGACAAGGTGCTGGCAGACCACCTGAAGGCAACGGATTCCACAGCCATGACCCTGGCCATGGATAACAACATGCCTATGGTGTGCTTTGCCCTGAATCCGCCAGAGAATATCATCCGCGTGGTACGCGGCGAAGAAATCGGAACGACTGTAACAATCTAAGGAGGAGAAAACAATGGCTGTTGATTTTAAGGATTTTCAGAAGAGAATGGATAAGGCCCTGATCCATTTGGAGGAGGAATTCGGCGCGGTCCGTGCCGGACGTGCCAACGCCAAGGTTCTGGATCGGATCACCGTGGAATACTATGGCAGCGAAACGCCCCTGAACGGTGTCGCCACCATTTCCACGCCCGATGCCCGCACCCTGGTGATCCAGCCCTGGGACACCAAGCTCTTAAAGGACATTCAGAAGGCCATTCAGGTCTCCGACCTGGGCATCAACCCTCAGAATGACGGCCGTGTCATTCGCCTGGTGTTCCCCCAGCTGACGGAGGAGCGTCGTAAGGATCTGGTCAAGCAGGTCAGAAAGATGTCCGAGGAAGCCAAGGTGGCTATGCGGAACATCCGCCGGGACGGCATGGACTATGTGAAGAAGCTGAAGAAGAACAGCGAGATCACCGAGGATGATCAGAAGAAGGCGGAGAAGGATCTTCAGGATCTGCTGGACAAGATGATCAAGAAGGTGGACGCCTCTTTGGCTGCCAAGGAAAAGGAACTGATGAACCTTTAAGCTATGGAACCTCTGAATAAATCGTCTGCGGCTGAGCAGCGAATCTTTTGCCCCAGCCGT